>JBBSMO010000305.1:0-4095 GCA_038233155.1 Longimicrobiales bacterium | reverse complement strand
GGTATGATCAGCAGCCAATGCATTGGGTAATCCTCAGTCAGATGGAAAAAGCCAGATTCTCCCGCGCCCACGCTTCGAGCTCGGGGTGCGCGTCGCCATTGCTGGCGATCACTCCCGCAAAGGGTGCCCGGGCGCCACGGAAACGAAAGGGCACTCCGCGGATGTCAGTGACCTGCCCCCCGGCCTCCCGGACGATCAGGGATGCCGCGGCTACGTCCCACTCGGCCTTCGGCCCCGCGGACAAATACGCGTGGGCATCACCCGCGGCCACACCGGCCATCTTGAAGGTGGTGCTGCCGAGAGGCTCGAGGCGCCAGCGGGGTTCGAGACCCGCGAAAACCCCGTGTTTCAGGTCCCCCCGAGATACGAGCAGCGTGCCGCCGGCAGCCGCGGGGCGCGCCACGCGCAGGCGCCGTTCGCCTTGAAAGGCGCCGCCGGCGCGCAGCGCATGCACGAGCAGGCCGGTGAGCGGGTTGAAGATCACGCCGAGCAGCACATCTCCGTCGCCATCCAAAAGTGCAATGCTCACGGCGAAGTCGGGCACGCCGGCGATGAACGAGCTGGTGCCATCCAACGGGTCCACAACCCATACGCGGGAAGGGGCGGGACGTTCCAGCGATCCGGCGCTCTCCTCGGAGAGCCAGCCGTAGCCGGGCCGTTCGCCGAGCAACCGTTCACGCAGCAGCCGGTCGGCAGCTTCATCCGCCTCGGTGACGGGTTGGCCGGGGCCTTTATGCCGAACCGTTTGCTTCCCGCCGAACTGCTGCGAGATCACCTCTCCCGCAGCGCGCGCGGCACGGACTGCGAGCTCGAGATCCTCGTTCATCAGGGTAGCCGCCCGCGGCAGGGCTGCTACTTCTGCGACAGCTCGCGCGAGCGGCGGTACATCTCCGCAGCCCGCGCCGGGTCCCCCTTCCGGTCGAAGGCAATGCCGAGCGCGTAAAAAGCGCGGCCATTGGCCGCATCTAGCCTCAGTGACTCTTCGAGCGCCGCGACAGCGGCGTCTGCCTCGCCCAACTGGTTGAGCGCCTCCCCTAGGATCAGGTGAGCGCTGGCGTCGGCGGGATCGAGTTCGATCGAGCGGCGCAACTCGGCCGCGGCCGCGGCGTAGACGCCTCTCTTGGAGAGGGTGAGACCAAGCTGGCGGTGCACCTCAGCGCGCTCGGGTGCGGCCTTGAGGGCGCGGCGGAGCTCGCGTTCCGCAGGCTCGAATTGGCCTAGGGCGAGCAGTGCGGAGCCAAGCCCCAGCAGGGGGTCGAGATCGTCCGGGTCTTCGGCGAGACAGGACTCGAACAGCTCGGCGGCTTCGCGGAACCGGCCCGCGGCCGAGAGCTGCTGCGCGCGTTGCAGGCGGGTGCCCGCCCGCTCTCCAGCCGGCTCTCCGCCGCCGGCGGCGGCATCAAGGCCCTCAGAATTAGGCACGGAAGGTAGCTCGCCGCCGGCGGCCTCACTAGGCTGCGCACCGCCCTCTGCGGCCGGGACAGTCGAGAGCGCGGCGGCGGGCTTGTCCGCGCCGGACTCCGAAGCTGCATTTTTCGCCGGCTTGTTACGTCCCAAGATCATTTAGCAGTCCAGCGTTTCAGCAGTGACCCACTCGGCGTAGGCCGCCGCGACGGTTTCGGCTTTGATGGCGACAAACTCCGGTACCTCGTACGGGTGCAGCCGCGGGAGCCGCTCCATCAGCGGCGCGACCGCGGGTTCTCGGGTCTTCATGAGCATCAGCACCTCGGCCTCCTGCTGGGTCTCGCCTTGCCACCGGAACACGGATGTCACTGCGGGCAAGATGTTGGCGCAGGCAATGAGCCGTTCGGCGACGAGCTGCCGGGCAAGCTGCCCGGCAACGACAGCGTCTGGCACCGTGGTGAGAACTATCATCACGGCGCCGCCGTCGGCATGGCGCGCACCGGGAGCCGCCTTCAAGGCTGGTCCGCGGGAATGTCCGCGTCAAAGCTTTCGCCGGTGACTTCTGTCAGCGTCGCGCGGGCATGACGGATGTGATCCCGCGCGTCTTCGGCGGCCGGGGGGCGCGCCAGGAATGCCCGCAGGTGGGCAACCCCTTCGTCCTCTTTTCCCCGCTGCAGCAGAAGAAAGGCCAACCCGTAGTGAGCGCCTGCCGCATGAGGCTTCAACTCGAGAGCGCGACGGTACGCCCGAACGGCTTCGTCTTGCAACCCGATCCGAGTATAGGTCACCCCCATCTGTTGCAAAATGTCCACATTGTCGGGCTGGTCCCGCAACGCCAAGCGGAACGAGGTCAGGGCATCGTGATACCGGGAGCTGCGAAGCAGTTCCGCCCCCTCGGCATAGTAGTCCGGGGTGTCGGAATCGCCAGGCGGCCCGCCAGTCAGAACTTTGCTCCACCAGGACATAAAAAGGGACGTAGCTGAGGGTACCGCTTGCTCGAAAACCGGGGCCGGAAGTTACCGGCCCGCGGGTACTGCCGCAACCACTGTACCGTCCTGATCCAGCAGAATATTTCCGCCCGCCGCGAGCAGCAGCGAGCCGGTTTCCGGCGGCGCCGGTTGAACTACGAGGCGCCCGCCGGGGCGTAGCGGGCGAATGGCATCCGCCGCGCCTGCAGCCCCGGCCAGGGCGATGCCTTCCAACGAACCGGGTGCGAAGGGCAGCCCCTCCGCTAACAGCACCGCCACTCCATCTGGTACTTCGCCGTGCACCTGTGGCACGACACCTACGACCTCGATCTCCGGCACCAGCCGGCTCAGTTCCGCGCCGAGCACGATGTGCGGCCCGGCGAGCACAACCATACCGCGGGATTCGCCGAGCCCCAAAAGCGCAGCCAGCCGGAGTGCAGCCTCTGCGCGCTCGTCCGGAGGGAATGCTGCCGCGGGTGGCCCGGCCGTCGATGAGCTGCCGTGCAGGCGGAGATCGGCCACGCCCTTCTGAATGGGGAACTCCTCGCGGCAGTTCGCGCAGCCCAGGCGACCGGCGGCCACCCGGCGTTCGGCCATGGCATCCGCAAGCAGGATCAGCCCGTGGTCAGGCCCGCAGCGGGGGCAACGGAGCAGATCAGTAAAGAGGATGTGCATCCGGCGCGTTAATCAGGCCGGTTCAGAGCATCAGCGGCCGCTCGGAATACTGGGCCCACTGGTTGGGGGTTTCCCACACGCGGACGTACACCAAGTTGCCCGCTATCGCGCCCAATCGTTCGCGCAAAGCCTCGAAAATAACCCGCGCCTGGTTCTCAGTGCTGGTCTCGAGGTCGCGGAAAGCAGGCAGATCGTTCAGGTTCTGATGGTCCAGCTCGCCCGCAACCGCCCGGAGGTGCGCCTTCGCCTCGGAAAAGTCGTAGGCCATGCCACCCTCGCCCAGCTCGTCGAAGGCGAGCGCCGCCTCTACCTCGTACCGGTGGCCGTGCAAGTTTTCGCACTTGCCATGATAGCTGCGCAAGAAGTGCGCGGAGTCGTAGTGGGCGCGAACGCTGATCAGGTACATCGCTACCGGGCGGAGCGTACCAGAAGCGAGGCGACCTCGACCTCCGGCGGTTGAGTCGCGGCGTACAATACCGCGCGGGCTACGTCTTCGGGCTGCAACATTTCAGAGCGCGACGGCAGATCGTCCCTGGAATCGGGATCGAGATCGTCCCACAGCGGCGTGTCCGTGGCGGCGGGGTCGATCAGCGTCGCCCGCACGCCGGTCCCGCGGATCTCGCTCGCCAGCACCTCGTGCAGCCCGCGCAGCCCGGATTTCGAGGCAGCGTAGGCACCATTCCCTGGCAGCGCTGAGCGGCCTGCGACTGAGCCGATGCTGATCAGGTGGCCGCTGCCCCGGGCCAGCATGCCGGGCAGAAATGCGCGCATCACCAGGAAAGGCGCGCAAAGATTGGCGGCGATCAGCCGGTCGAAAACGACCGGATCGGTTTCGGCCACCGGCGCCAGTGCAAAAGCACCAGCGGCGTTCACCACCAGGTCCGGAGCCCCGCCCAATACGTCGGCCAGGTACGCGACCAGGTTGTTGGCCACCGCCGCGGAGGTCACATCTCCCGGAATGGCGTGGCCCCCGGTCTCCGCCGCCGCCGCGCGCAGTTCGTCCTCCGAGCGCGCAACCATGCCGACCCAGCAGCCGCGGGCGCTCAGC
>JBBSMO010000304.1:0-4101 GCA_038233155.1 Longimicrobiales bacterium | reverse complement strand
CTCGTCACCCCGGCGCAGGCCGGGGTCCAGTTGTTCGGTGCAGTGGATTCCGGCCTTCGCCGGAATGACGGCAGGGGCCGCCGCATCTGGCAGGTAGCTTGCAACCCGCAATCCGCACTCCGCACTCCGCACTCCGCATTTTCGATGAACCTTGGCGTCGTAGACCAATCCCCGGTGCGCAACGGCGGCACCGCCGCGGACGCAGTGCGCGAAACGCTCGAGCTCGCACGGCTCGCGGACCGGCTGGGGTTCTCCCGCTATTGGCTGGCGGAGCACCACAGCACCAACTCGTTCGCGGGCGGTGCGCCCGAGGTGCTGATCCCGCGAATAGCGAGTGTAACGGAAGGCATTCGCGTCGGCTCGGGCGGAGTGATGCTGTCGCACTACTCGCCCTTCAAAGTCGCCGAGCAGTTCCGGATGCTCGAGGCGCTCTTCCCCGGCCGCATCGACCTTGGGGTGGGGCGTGCTCCCGGCGGGATGCGTCTGGCGACCCAGGCGCTCGACTACGGCCGCGGGCAGATCGGGGTCGCCAACTTCCCGCGGCAGGTGACGGATCTGCTCGGGTGGCTCTCCGATGATCTGGAAGCAGACCACCCGCTGCGCAGGGTGCGGGCGATGCCGCGCATCACGACGGAGCCCGAGGTCTGGCTGCTCGGCTCAGGCGGATCGAGCGCCGAGTACGCAGCGGCGCTCGGCTGCGGCTACTCGTTCGCGCAGTTCATCAGCGGCATCGACGGCAGCGAGATGGTCGGGGCCTATCGCTCAGCCTTCCAGCCGCGCAACGGGCAGGGCGCATCGCGCGCCAGCGTCGGGATCGGGGTGATCTGCGCGGACACCGATGCCGAGGCACAGCGCCTGGCGCTCTCGCTGCAGTGCTGGCGCGGGCGCATTGCTCGCGGCAGGGACCGCGGCATCCCATCCCCCGAGCAGGCGGAGCAGGAGTTTGCGGAGGGTGGGATTCCGCTCGACACCTTTGCCGATGACCCGCGGGTGATCACAGGCGCGCCCGAGCGGGTGCGCGAGCAGTTGCTAGAGCTGGCAGATCGCTACGGCATAGACGAAGTGATGACGGTCACCGTCACCCACTCCTGGGAGGCGCGGAAGCGATCGTACGAGCTGCTCGCCGGGGTGATGGCACTCGAGCCCCGCGGACAATAGGCACCCACCGGGGCAACTTCGCGATTACATCGTAGTTCGCAGCCACTGCCTGTGCCTTCCCCTGTGCAATCATCAACGCACAGGATGAACGGGTTCTTTAAGGTGAACTGCCAGTCGACTTCGCTTGCCCTCTGCAGCGAACGATGCGGAAGTGCCATCCCGTTCATCCTGTTCATTCTGTCTGCTTTCCATACCTCTAAAGAAACGTAGCTATCTCTGCCAGCGGTTTCTTGCCGATATCCGGCACGCGCGCGTCTTCAGTTGGGTGCCCCACGACTAGCAGCAGAAAGGGGCGTTCGTTGGGCGGGCGGTCTAGCAGGCTGTTCAGAAATCCCATCGGGCTGGGGGTGTGGGTCAGCGTCGCGAGACCCGCCGCGTGTAGTGCAGAGATCAGAAAGCCGGTCGCGATGCCAACCGATTCGGTCGCATAGTAATGCTTGGTCTTCTTACCGGCAGCGTTGATGCCGTAGCTCTGCGCGAATACTGCGATCAGATACGGCGCCGTTTCGAGAAACGGCTTGTGCTCGTCGGTTCCGAGGTGCGCCAACGCCTCGAGCCACTCGGGCGGTGCGCGGTCGCGATAGAACTCCCTCTCTTCCGCTTCCGCAGCCTCGCGAATGCGGCGCTTGACCTCTGGGTTCGCCACAACGACGAAGTGCCAAGGCTGCAGATTCGCGCCGTTAGGCGCGCTGCCCGCCGCTAGCAGCGCCTGCTCGATGACCTCGCGGGGAATCGTGCGCGGTGCAAAGTCGCGCACCGTCCGCCGCTGCCGCAGGTGTTCGGAGTATGCGCGGGCACGTTCGCGGATTTCGTCGTCGGAAAGCGGAGCTCTGGGGGGAAGCGGGCCGTAGCGTGGAACGACCGTCATCAGGTATCCGGATCGGAATTCGGTTGAACCCGGCGCGAAAACGTGTCAAGCGTCACCCCGCGACTGCACTCCTGCTTTCGCAGGAATGACGCCTGCGGTAGTCCAGAGGATTACTGCGCATTTTGTTCCCTGTCCCTGTTCCCTGTTCCCCCTCCCTGGTCCCGGGTCACTCCATACGCTGCAGATCCGCCTCGGCAGCGATGTGACCGAACGAGGGCCAGTTGCCGTAGGCAATTACATCTTGGAAGATCTGGCGGGCACGCTCAGGCTCGTCGTTGTACAGGTACCAGTTGCCGACACCGTATCCCTGCGTAGCCATCTGCAGCGCATCTCCCGAATCGCTCAGCAGCGAGTCGGGCGGCAGCTCGCCTTTGTACATCAACAGGCGGCGGTGATATGCGTCGTTTTCGAGGATGTTCATGTCGGCCGTGATCGGGTCGAGCACCTGCGCGGCCTCCGCGCCACGCCCCAAGCGCCGCAGCGTCATGTAGAGCCAGTCTGCGGTGGCGACCCGCATGTCGTCGTTGGTGGCCGTTTTCATCGCCTCGCGGTATGCCTCGAGCGCCTCGTCGAAGTCACCCTGCAGGTAGCGGGCAAGACCAAGATGATACCAGATGTTGCCCTGCAGCGTGCTGGTGGGAATCCCCGCGGCGTTAGGCGCGCCATCCGGCTCGACCTCATCCGGCACCCCTCGCTGCAGCTCTGCGGCGCGCTCGAGATCGTCTTCCGCCTTGTCGAACTGGCGCAAGGTGAGGTAGCGATGCCCGCGGTGCCGGTACATGCGGGCATCGTCTGGGTGTTCGGCGATGCCCTCGGTCAGCACATCGACGGCGTCGCGATAGCGCCCGAGATAGCCGAGGCGGCGCGCGACCCAGATCTGCGCATCTGCACTGCCGGGGTTCTGCCCGAGATCGGCTTGCGCTGCCGCAAGGTTTGCCTCGAGCCGCGCACGCGTCTCGGCATCCAGCTCGGGGCGCAGGAGCGGCTCGCCCGCGAGAGAGGTCGCCTCGGCTTCCATCGCGGCTTCCGCCGCGGGGGTCTCGGCGGTGGGTGGAGCATCGTCATCGGCCGGTGCGCAGGCGGTGGCGAGCAACAGGGCGGACAGCGGCAACACGAGGCACAGTGCGCGGGGCAGCGAGATGGTCATGGAAGCGTCAGGAGTGAGAGGAACGCATTTAACAAAAGTGAAAAGGAACTCGTTGCCGCGCGGGCGCAAGCAGCCACCGATGCCGCTGCGGCACATTGCGCGCAACGCGGTGTTTGGTCAACCCAAAGCGAGCTGCGAGGTGCAGTGCGCGCATCGCGTGGCGGCAAGCGGTATCTGGAGGCGACAGAAGGGGCATTCCTGGTCCGGCGGTGCGGCGGGATCGTTCTCCTCCTGCCGTCGGAGCGCATTGTAGCTCCTCAGCAGCAGGAACACCGCGAAGGCCACGATCAGGAACGAAATCACATTGTTGAGGAAGATGCCGTAGTTGACGGTGGCGGCCCCGGCCGCCGACGCCTCCGCCAGCGATGCATACTCGCGAGCTGAAAGGTTCAGGTACAGCTCCGAAAAATCGACTCCGCCGGTCAGCCACCCGACCGGCGGAGTGATGACATCCTTGACGAGGGAATCCACCACGCTCTTGAACGCCGCGCCGATAACAATTCCGACGGCCAGATCGACCACACTGCCTCTGGCGATAAACTCCCGAAACTCCTTCCACATCGGCTACATCCCCAGTAGATCCATGATTCGTTCTCCGGCCACTTCGCCTCCAAGCCGCTGGGACGCGCACGCTGCGATGCGTGTCGCTGCGGCGCAGCATAGCATAGCAGATCAGGCGATTCGGAACAATGTTCTGCGATCACCAATGACAACGGACGGGGAAAAGCACACCGCCAGGCGCCGCGTTAGGGGCACGCCGGCTGCGGCTGCTACGCCAGCAGCTGCGCAGGTTACCTCCCGCCGGTGAACCGTGACGGCAGCCCCGTCATGTCGCCCGGCTGCCCGCCGCATCTACCGCATGTACTCCGCGGAGCTGCGCGCCGGCTGCTGGCACGCCGGCCATTCGCGCGGCTCGCCGGTGCGCGGG
>JBBSMO010000303.1:0-4111 GCA_038233155.1 Longimicrobiales bacterium | reverse complement strand
GGGCCGGGGCGCCGGCACGCAACGGGTTGAGGGACCGGTCAGTCCGCACCCTTCCATTGCTTCTCGAGCGCCGCGGCGGTGATCTCGGAGTGTGAGGCGTCCCACTCGGGCACGCCATCTCGCAGCAGGATGACCTGCGGCGAGTGGTGCCGTACCGCGGTGCGGTCGCTGATCTCCCCGGCGAGCGGGCGACTCTTGATCACATCCACCATGTAAATGGGCACCTCCGGGTTGTCACCGTCGAAGCGCTGGATCTCGCCCCACGCTGCGGCGCTGATGGGGCATTGCGTGCTGTGCTTGTATATGATAGCGCGGGGGCTATCCCAGATCTCTTCCAACTGTTCTTCCGACTCGAGTCGTTCGATCATGCTGGCTTCGCTCCTCCCCGGGGTGGTTGCTGAAAAGAAGGCGGTGTAGCACAGTTCAGGCCTGCAGAGCCGCAGATGCACCCGATGCCGCCCCGCCGCGCTTTTCAGGTGTGAGCAAAACCGGCTTGGGCATGGGTTCCTTTCGTGCTACAGCTTCAGCGCCGCCGGTTCAAAGAGGGCGGCGCGAGAGATACCGTTGCAAGGTAGTCCGGCGGTCAACCCCTGGCGGATGTCCGGCAGCCGACCCCGGCGTGTCGTGCGGACGTTCGCATCTCCGTGGCAGTTGAAACCGAGGCGGGCAGCAGATCGTAGGGACTTGCCTGACGCGTTCGATCCTCTTCTTCGGAGACACAACGATGTATTCCACGCTCGAGCTCCTGATCCCCATCCTTGGCATATTGGTTGGCGGCGCTGTTGTACTCACCCCAATCCTGGCGCTGAGCGCACGGTACGCACTGAAGCCGGCGCTCGAGGCGTTCGCGCACTACAAGGAGACGCAGGCGGGCAACGGCGGCGCGATTCTGCAGGACCGCCGCATCGAGCTGCTCGAGGCCGAGCTGCAGGCGCTGCAGTCGACTGTGCAGCGTATTGCCGAGGCGGACGATTTTCAACGCCGGCTGAATGGTACCGCGGGCGAGCCGGCACAGCAGAACCAGCCCTCGAGCCGCCCCGTAGCGGCGGTCCGCTCCTGAAGCTGCCGGGATTCGGCCTCCCGGAGAGCAACGGTCTGCGGGGGCTGCTCCGACGGGGGCTGGCGACATCCCCCTTCGCCGGCCTTACCCCGGAGCGATGCCCCCGAGACCCCCCTTCCCCGACCCTTCCCCCGCAAGGGGGGGAAGGGAGACCCGCCCAAGGTGCAGAGTTCCCTCTCCCCCTTGCGGGGAGAGGGGTAGGGAGAGGGGGTTCTGGTGGGGGCGAGGGGTTTGGGGGTGAGGGCCGGCCGCGGCGTCGCGAAAGTCTGTCCCGCTGTATCGCCGGGAGACATCGGCGGTTTCGCGCGGCTACATAGTGCCTGGTAGCATAGCTATGAGAATTGTTGCAAAAGTGATCTACGCCGCTGAATCTTTTTCCGTGCCGCCGCCGAAGATGTCCTTCATGGCCGCGTCCAACGCATTCCGCAGTTCACCCGCCGTCGCGCCCAGGTGGAACGCTGCCACCGCCACCGGCCGTAGCAGACCCTCGAGGGTTTGCGGGCGGCGCGAGTCTGGCAGCGGGTTCTCGCCCGCCCGCGCGATAAAGGTGCCCCGCGCGCCTTCCGTCACCACCACGCCTTCACTCTCGAGCTCCCTGTAAGCGCGCGCGACGGTGCCCGGCGCAATGTCCAGATCGTCCGCCACGCGCCGTACCGGCGGCAGCCGGTCTCCGGGCTTCAGCTTACCCGTGGCTACCGCCTCCTGCACCTGTGCGATGAGCTGTTCGTAAATGGACACAGCCGAGCTGTCGTCCAGCGCGAACGTGTAGGCGCCCGGCGCGGTTGCGGGCGCCGTTCTGCGCGAAGGTGTTTGCGGCGCCCGGTCCAGCGGCGACAGGAGCTGCCGGATCAGGTCGCCGATGCCGCCGGACTCGTTGCTCCGCCCTCCGCGGCCCCCCGTCCGGGGCGGACCGCCCCGCATGCGGTTCGTCTGCGGCTCGTGTTCCAGCAGCCGCAATGTCTCCTCGCGCGCGGCCTCGAGAGATATCCCAAGCTGGGTCAGCACCGCTGCCGCAATTCCTTTTTCCTCCCGCAGCAGGCCTAGCAGCAGGTGCTCAGTGCCGACGTACGAATGGCTTAGCTCCCGCGCCTCTGCCATCGCGAACTCGAGCACCTTCTTCGCCCGGGATGTATACGGCAGCTCGCCCAGCGTGATGGTGCTCTTGCCGCGCCGTACGCTCTCCTCGACCCGCTCGCGCAGCTGCTCCGCATCTACCGAGAAGCTGCTCACCACCGCCGCCGCCATCCCCTGCCCCTCCCGTACCAGTCCGAGCAGCAGGTGCTCCGTGCCCACGTACGGGTGCTGTAGGCGAATCGCCTCCTCTCGAGCCATCGACAGCACCTTCCGCACACGGTCCGTGAAGTTGTAGTTCATCGTCCTGCTCCTGAAAGAGGAAATCGGGAAGCGTTGTACCATTTGCAATGAACAATAAGCCTGAGGGTGTATTGTGACAAGACTCATAATACAAAAAGCCGCCGTGGAACCGCTGTTCCCGTGCCGCGGCGCCCGAGGCGGGATAGATTGACCGGCCGCGGCGCTCCGACTGCGCCATGGGCTGCCCTGCTGACCGGAGAAACCGCTGAGCAAGCTGCTGGTCCTGATGGTTACGGCGTTCGTCGACATGGTCGGCGTGCTGATGATCATCCCTCTGCTGCCGTTTTACGCTCTAGAGCTGGGCGGCGGCGGGCTCGTGGTGGGGCTGCTGATCTCATCATTTTCGGTGGCGCAGCTGCTGAGTGCGCCTCTGTGGGGGCGTGTATCGGACAGGTACGGGCGGCGGCCGGCGCTGCTGATCGGGCTGGGTGCCGCGGCGGTGGCGTACGTGATTTTCGGCTATGCGGACTCGCTCTGGCTGCTGCTGCTATCACGCGTGGTGCAGGGGGCGGGCGGCGGCACCGTCGGGGTGGTGCAAGCGTACGTGGCGGATGCGACCGAGCCGGAAAACCGCGCCAAGGCGCTCGGGTGGCTGTCGGCGGCCTCTAGTTTGGGCGTCACGCTGGGCCCGGCGCTCGGCTCGCTCACCAGCAGCTTGGGGCGTGAGGCGCCCGGGCTGTTCGCGGCGGGGCTGGCGGTGGTGAACATGGTCTTCGCGTGGAAGTTCCTGCGCGAATCGCATGATGTGGAGGGGGCGCAATCATCCGGTGAGAAGCGGACTCTTACGCGCGATGCGCTCTGGAGCGTTGTCGCACGACCCAGCGAGCCGGCGCCGCGCCTGATCTGGATCTATACCATCGCGATGGGGGCCTTTCAGGGGATGACCGCCGTGCTCGCGCTCTTCCTGGCGTTGCGCTTCGGGGTAACCGAGCGGACCATCGGCTATTTCTTCATGTACGTGGGGGCGCTGTCGGTGGTAACGCGCGCCGGGATGCTCGGCCCCGCGGTAGACCGGCTGGGGGAGGCGCGGCTGTCACGCATCGGCACGGTGATTCTGGCGCTCGGCCTCGCCGCCATCCCTTTCACCCACACGCTGCCGATGCTCGCGCTAGCGGTGGCGCTGGTGCCACTCGGCACCGGCTTCACCTTTCCTTGCGTGACCGGGCTGCTGTCGCGCGTCATCAACCCGCGCGAGCGCGGGTTGTTCATGGGGGTGCAGCAGAGCTTCGGCGGTGTGGCGAGGGTGATAGGCCCCATCTGGGGCGGCTGGGCATGGGACCATCTCGGCGTCGGCGTCCCCTTCTGGACGGGCGCGGTGATGGTGTTCGGAACCATCTTTCTCGGGCTGGGGATGGAGGGCTATACGCGAAGCAAACCGCAACCTGTCGCTGCGGCGGCGGTGGCAAGAGACCTGTGACCTGTGACCTGAGGATGATGGAGCCGGGGCCGCTCCGGGGAACGAGCGGCCCGGAATCGGTGTGCAACCGGAGGTGTCTCTCATGACCCTTCCCCGCTGAGGCCTTTCCCATGCATCGCTCCCCGCTTCTTTGTCTGCTGGTCGTGGCTGCTTGCACGCCCGGCAGCGCCCGCGCCCCCGAAGCGCCTCCGTCGGTGATCGTCACCGGCTCGGGCGCACACGTTCAGCTTTCGGACGGCGCCCGCGACCAAGCCGCGCGT
>JBBSMO010000302.1:0-4112 GCA_038233155.1 Longimicrobiales bacterium | reverse complement strand
TCCCCCAGTTGCGGCCGCTGCCATAGATTCCGTGCAGCACCAGCAGCCAGCGCTCAGGCTCGCTGCCTTCGGCGGTGACGTGCGAGTGGTTCAACAGCTCCTGATTCATGAGTTCCAGAAGGTAAATCGGTTAGGAGAGATCGCGAAATCGATGTTCCGGCGACCGTGGGGCCTTTTTGTGACACTTGACGCAGCCGGGCCCGGGCATTAGCGTGACTGGTACGGAGCAGTAACTTGGGTCAGCCTTATACAAGGAGGTGGAAATGACGGGTAAGGCCGGTTCACTTTTTGGGCATCACTTTGGTGCTGGCAGTAGCAATAACCGCCTTGCTTCTGCTGCGTTCCCCCGTTGTGGCCGCGCAAGGAGACAGCAACTGCGGCAAGTGTTACAACAACTCGACGGGGACGGCCCACGTTTTCGGCGATAATATCTGGTGGTACAGTTACGAGTACATGGATTGTGATGCCGCCAATGCTTGTCATTCCAACTCGCAGTACGGAAGCTGCGGCGGCTTTCACTTCGGGTGTGGATTAGGTTCCGGTTTAGCCGCCGAATTGAAAGATCGTCTCAGCGACGGGGATTCTGCGGGGGTCGAGGATCTCCTGTACCGATATTCCTATGTACTTAGCTACGACGCATCCGCGAGTCAGGTTGTTGTAGATGCCTGCGTCGGCTCTGAGCCCCTTCGGCTCGAGGTTCCAGCCCAGCTGTCGTTGGCCCCCACGTGAGAGACCGATCGTAACTTCTGAGTCCCCATGCTTTAGCGTAAACCAACCGACGAACATCATGAACGTTCAATCTATCTACAACGCGGCCAGGGCTGCGCTGGTTGGCGGTCTTCTGCTCGTTGCAGGATGCGCCGACGGTTCCATTTCAGGTGACGTTTCTCCTGACCAGGCGGTGGTCGGCACGGCGCTCCCTGCGGCAACCTTGCAGATCTCGCAAGGCGGGGTATACCGTCTCGATCCGGCTTCACCCGCCGTTCCGGTTCAGAATCTCGCAGCCCGATTGCGCGAGCATCGGCCGGGAACCGGGTCCCGCGTTCTGCAGATCCTCGCCGAGCCTGGCGTTGTCGGTTATGACGTAGTTCTCGCCACCAACGCCGCCCGGGAGGCAGGCTATCACCAAGTTCACGGCATTGCGGAGTACGTGCCGGGAGCTGCGAATCAGAAAACTTGGACGCAGAACCTCGACGAAGCCAAGGTAGCTCCGGAAGCCACAGACGCACCTCTGCCCCCGCGGTAAGCCCTTTAGAGCGTTCAGCGCCCGGCGTCAACAATGCGACAGCGCCGGCGCCGTTAACCGGCGCCGGCGCTCTCCACTCGGAGCGAGGGCGCTGCGACGGGGTGGATGTCCGTTCACCGGGCGCGGTGACACTCGAGTCGTTCAGAGTCGGTTGCATCAGTTCACAGCTCCTCGCCCATCCAAGGCGCGTTGGTGACCTTGCCATCCGGCCGCACGAGCTGAATCTGCTGGCGCGGGTAGACGGGCAGCATCTGGTCCTGGTGCTCGGGGCGGTTCATCTCACCGATCACCCGCAACGTCAACTCGCTCTTCCACTTCCGCTTTTCGCGCGCGCCCACCAAATAGCGGATGGTCAGGTTCGTTCCCCACTCGCTTGCCGACACGTAGATCTGCGGCACGGCAGGCACGGCGACCTCGAGCCCGGCTTTCTGCAAGATGGCCTGGTAGCGTTGCGCCGGTTCGTCCATGTAGTCGCCGATGACCTGGTCCGCGACGCCCTGCAACACCCGCATGGAATAGCTGATATCAGATTCGTTGCCGACCGCCACGGTGAGTTCGTCCCAGACGTAGGGGAAGTCGCGCGTATAGTTGATGACGCTGCCGGTGAGAACCTCGTTGTTCGGAAAGGTGATCAACCGCCCCGTCGGCTGCTCGGCCTGAATCGCGCCCGGCGGGTTCTCGGGGCTGCCGTATTCCCACACCGTGGTGGTGAGAAAGTCGATACGGAACACGTCGCCATACACTTCGCCGACAGCGATCCGGTCTCCCACGCGGTAGTACCCTTTGAACGAGTTGAGCAGCCACGCGGTGAAGCTCTCGATGGGGGTCTGCAGCGCCCACGAGAGCGCGAGGCCGACCAGCCCGAGCGAACCGACCAGTGCGCGGATGTCTCCTACTAAAACGCTGATCGCGATCCCGAAAGCCAACAGCCAAATCACTACCCCGGCAACCGCCGCAAAGGCGTTGGCGCTTTCCCAGCGCCGCAGCACCCGCCGCAGCAGCGCGCGGATCAGCCGGGCCAGCACCCAGGCGACGAGCAGAACCCCGAGTGCAATCAGGTACTTGGGCAGGTTGGTAATGAAGCCGCGCCCCAGATCCCGGAGGGTGCTCGTAGCTTCTCCGGCGGCGTCGCGGGCGGCGGTGTCGGCGACCACCTCTTCTCCATCAGCCTGGCGGATATCATCGGTGGCAACCCGCTCGATGATTGCGAGGCTGTCCGGCAGTTCGCCCACGGCCGCCGCACCCTGCGTAGTGACGGAATCTTGTGCGATGCCCGCCTCCTGAGGGGAGGCGACGAGCAGCAGCAGACCCGTCAGCGCTACGGCGACGATGCTGGCTTGGCGGAACCGCCGCAGCTTCGAGCGCGCGCCCTGCTCCGCACGCCGCTGGACCGCCGTGCGGCGAGTCGTAGGACGCCGCCGCGCGCGCATCCGGCGCGGGTTACGCCCTGATGATTCGGAAATGCGCCGGGGCTGCCGCGGGCGGCGGCTTCTCGATGTACGGCGGCGGGAGTTGAGGGGTTGCGCCATGCGGCGAACTCAGGCGCGGGCCGGTTCGTCCGTCGCCACCACTCCGTCCAGATCCTTTTCCTCTTCTTCGATCTCCGGCCGCCTCGTGCGGAAGTAGCGCACCACCTCGATGCCCGTCGCGCAGAAGGTGGCCCAGGCGAAGCCGATCACGAAACCGGCGAGCACGTCCGAAGGGTAGTGCACGCCCAGGTAGAGGCGCGTCACCCCGATCAACAGAATCACCACTATCGCGAGCAGCCAGGTCAGCCGCCGCAGCACTACGCTGGTTTCGAGACGGGTGAGCAGGTAGGCCAGCGTCCAATAGACCACAAACGAGGTCATCGCGTGGCCGGAAGGAAACGACGACAGTCCGGCGTGAGGCGTGCGCCATTCGAACAGTTGCGGGCGCGGCCGGTTGAACGAGTTCTTCAGCAAGATGTTCAGCACCGTCCCGCCGAGCACCGCGACCCAGAGCAGAGCCGCCGAGTAGCGGTGGCGGCTTGCCCACAGAAACGCGGTCGCGACCAGCACCGTCATCCACACCACGGTGCCGGAGCCGAGGGCAGTCACCTCGAGCGCCGCAACATCGAACTGCTCGCTAGCGTGTGAGTTCAGCCACAGCAAGACGCTGTCATCAAAGCGCTGCGTCGCCCCCTTGAGCACCTCCTCGGCGAGGCCCGCGAAGAGCCCGACCGCTGCCAGAGCAATCACGAACCCGACCGAGAGGAAGAGCCCAACGGCACTGTGAAAGCCGCGTACGTGGCGAGCGATCCAGCGGAGAATCTCGTAGAATGCATGACGCGCCGGCGCAGTCGCCTTGGCACGCGCAGATTGTCTCCGCTCCGGTGGGGGTGACGATTTCGTTTCAGCCATGCGGCCGCGAAGTTGCACGATTTGTACCTTGGGTAGTCAGCAGACGGTAGTCGGTAGTCAGCAGCTCGCGACCCGCGACTTCACAACAGCAGCCTTTCGCATTCCAGACCTACTCTTGCATTGATCTCGCTGCAGCAAGTATCCAAGGAATACTCCGGTGCATTGGGTTGGGTGATGCCGGGGCGCAGAGCGCGGGCGCTGTCGGGGCTTTCGCTCGAGGTGCCGGCGGGGTCGGCGCTGGGGATCGTGGGGCCGAACGGGGCGGGGAAGAGCACCCTGATCCGGCTGCTCCTGGGTTACTTGCGGCCGAGCGGCGGCGAGATCGAGATCGGCGGGCTGCCACCGCGGGCGTACGTCGAGCGCCGGGGCGTCGGGTATGTGCCGGAACGGGTGATGGTACCGCCGCGATGGACGGTTCGGGGTGCGCTCCGCTACTACGCCGCTCTGGGCCGGGTGCCCGATGCGGAGCAGAGGGTGGAGGGTGC
>JBBSMO010000301.1:0-4117 GCA_038233155.1 Longimicrobiales bacterium | reverse complement strand
CGGTGGCGAACTGTGCGCGAAAGCCGCCGCTCGCGCGCGCGGTGCTGCCCTGCCCCGGCGCGCTCTCGCGGTCTAGCACGAGAATGTCGCGGCAGCCACGGGCGGCGAGATGGTAAGCAACGCTGGCACCGGTCACTCCCGCGCCGATGATAAGGCACTCGGCTGTCTTCATCTGGTAGCCTCTCCGGGGGCAAAGGGTCTGATCCACGTGCGGCAGCAGCTTTGTCGCTCCTGCTGCAACGGTGCCGGAAAAGCGGGAACTCGCTCCCGCTTTTGCCGTATTAGCTTCGTCGCCTCGCGGGTGGGATCGAGCGCGGCTGAATCCCCGCCGCTGCTTCTTGCGTAAGGTGAGCGGGCCGGGGCCCCGGCGGGGCCCAGCACTCTCAACTGCCGCGATGGAAGCCGACGGAAAATTGATGCAGCGCCCGCCCGCCGCAAGCGGCCGCACTGGCAGTCCCGGCCGGCGGGTCTTGGGTGCGTTGGATGCGGTCGGGCGCGGCGGCAGGCATGTAGCCCAGCACGCGGGGCAGCTCGGAGGGCTGCTCTGGGGCATCATCATCGCGACTCTGCGGGGGCAGGTACCCCTTCGCGAGGTGGCGGCGCAGGCGTACTGGATGGGGGTTCTCAGCCTCCCTATCGTGATCATCACCGCCATGCTGGCCGGCGTCGTCACGTCACAGCAGGGCGGGTATCAGTTCACCGGGGGGGTGCCGCTGTACGTGCTGGGCTCTGTGGTCGTATCCAGCATTGTGCTCGAGCTGGGGCCGGTGATGACCGCTATCGTGCTGATTGGCCGCGTGGGCGCGCGGATCACCGCCGAATTCGGGACCATGAAGGTTTCCGAGCAGATCGATGCGATGCAGTCGCTGGGGCGGGATCCGGTCCGCGTACTCGCCGCTCCCCGCGTGATCGCCGGCATTCTGGTCGTGCCGATACTCGTCGGCATCGCCGATACGGTTGGGGTGTTCGCCGGAATGCTCACTGCAAGTGCCACCGTCGGGTTGGGGCGCGAAGCCTTTTTTTACGGTGCACGGCTCTTCTGGCATGATTGGGACCTGCTCTACTCGCTGGCGAAGGGGGTGGCGTTCGGCTTCGCCATTCCGCTGATCGCGATTCACATGGGCTTCCGCACGGCGGGCGGGGCGGAAGGGGTTGGCAAAGCGACCACATCTTCGGTGATGTTCATGACGCTCACCGTCCTGTTCTTGGATGCCATCTTCCCGCCGCTGCTGCTGAACTGAACGACGAAACGGAGCTACACTCTCGTGGTGGAATATCAGGGTCTCTATAAAACGTTCGACCAGCCTGTTTTAGCCGGGGTCGACTTTGCTGTCGAACGCGGCGAAACCCTTGCCGTAGTCGGCCCCTCGGGCACCGGAAAGAGCGTGCTGCTGAAGTCGACCATCGGCTTGATCACGCCCGACCGGGGCGATGTTCGCATCAATGGCGAATCGGTGTTCTTCAGCGACGCGCGCACCCTGCGCCGCATCCGCCGCAAGGTGGGATACGTCTTCCAGAATGCGGCGTTGTTCGATTCGATGACCGTGTTCGACAATGTTTCCCAGGGCCTGCCAGAGCGCGAACTGCGCAAGCTTAGGCGCGGCGATCTGGCCGTGCGGGTCGCGGAGGCGCTCGAGCACGTCAACCTCGATCCGGCACAGGTGATGGCGAAACTGCCGGCCGAGCTGTCTGGCGGAATGCGGAAGCGCGTCGGGCTCGCCCGCGCCATAGTCGGTCGGCCGGAGATCTTGCTGTACGATGAACCCGTTACCGGGCTCGACCCGATGAACGGTGCTGTGATCCACCGGCTGATCTCGCGCCTGGCGGACGAGATGGGGATCACCTCGATTGTGGTAACGCACGAGATAGAGGGTGCGCTCTCGATTGCCGACCGGGTCGCGATGCTCGAGCGCGGGCAGATCCGCTTTCTAGGGACACCGATCGAGTTCGAGCAGAGCACGCAGCCGCTGGTGCGCGCGTTCCTGGACCGCGACGCAGCCCTCGGCGTTCTCGAGCAGGTATGATCCACGACCGCATCGGGACGACGGAAACGCAGCCCGACGGAAGGAAGGCACCGGCGAGCGACTGGAGCTACGCCGTACCCGCCCAACCGGGACACCGGGAGGCGGCGGTCGGCCTCTTCGTGCTCCTGGGCATCGCTGCCATTCTGCTGGTTCTCTTCACGCTGACCGACGCCAGCTACCTGCGCGGGCGCTACGTCGTATCTACACAGGTGCCGAACGCCGCCGGGCTGCGCAACGGAGACCCGGTCCAGATGCGCGGCGTGAACATCGGCCGCGTGAGAGAGTTCCGCATGGTGCCCGGCGGCGTACAGGTAGTGCTCGAGCTGGACGGCGAGTACGAAGTCCCGGCAGATTCGAGGATTCTGCTGCAGTCCGCCGGCCTCCTCGGCGGCACTGTTGCGGAGGTGCTGCCCGGCAGCTCGGGCGAAGTCCTGAGGCGCGGCGATGAGCTGCCCGGCTCTACCGGCACAGATGCGATCGGCTTCGCCGAGCAGCTCGGCACCCGCGCTGACACCGTTCTGACGCGCGTGCAGGCGCTGCTCTCCGAACGCACGGTCGGCGCCATCGAGGCGAGTGCGACCGAGCTCCAATCGCTGCTCGCCGAGATGACCTCGCTGGCGAGCGAACAGCGG
Organism: Longimicrobiales bacterium; assembly: GCA_038233155.1. GTDB lineage: Bacteria > Gemmatimonadota > Gemmatimonadetes > Longimicrobiales > Longimicrobiaceae > JBBSMO01. Next base: position 1,461 of record JBBSMO010000301.1, on the reverse strand, counting down.
CGCGAACTGAGCGCCCTCGAAAGTAGCCTTCGCCGCAGCGCCGCGGATGTCGAGCGCGCCGTGGACGGGCCTGAACTCGAGCGTGCCGTCTCGCGGCTAGATTCCATCACCGCGCAGCTAGACGTAGCGACTGCTTCGCTGGGGCGCGCCAGCAATTCACTCGCATCCTTGCTCGGCGGCATCGAGCGCGGCGAAGGAACGCTGGGGCGGCTCGCCAACGACGATTCCTTGTACCTGAACCTGAACCAAGCGGCGGCCAACCTCAACTTGCTGGTCGCAGATATTCGCGAAAACCCGCGGCGGTATCTAACGGTGCGAGTCTTCTGAGGCAGTCAGCGGCCGCAGCAACTCGACTTGCCGCTATCAACCAGTTTGTTTATACTCGTTTGCCGGGGGTAAACATCTCCGGCACCAGCCCGTCTCCTGCTTTCCGTTTCTCCCCTCCACCGACAGGCTGCCATGCCTCCCAAGGTTGTGCTGGTCGTCGATGACCATGAGGACAGCCGCATGATCTGCAGCTTGGTTCTCGCCCACAACGGCTACACCGTTTTGCACGCCGCCAACGGGCGTGACGCTCTCGATACCATTCATCGCGAGCAGCCGGACGCTGTCCTGCTCGACATCTCCCTCCCGGTTCTGGATGGCTGGCAGGTGATCCAGATGCTGCGGCGCGACGGTCATCCCGACCTCCCTGTGGTCGCCCTCACCGCCCTGGCCCTCCCCGAGGACCGCGCCCGGGCAACAGAGATGGGCTTTGATGCGTATCTCTCGAAGCCCTGCTCGCCTCGCCTCATCGTAGAAGAGGTTCGGCGCCTGATCGGTCCGCCGTAGCGGGCTGCGCGCGAGTACACGGTGAGGCCGGCACCTCAGCGGGAGCATTGCCGCATTCGAAAGGGAGATTCTTCGGTCGCGGGCTCCCTCAGAATGACAGAGGGGGCGCAGCCCTGGCGCCAACGTTTGACGCACTGCGGCTCCCACGCCCCGAGCCCGCCCCGCCCCGCCCGGCATTCCCGATCCGCATTCCCCGGCTCGTCTGGTCCTCAACTTGCGCCTGCGTTTTTGTGGGGGCCGTCACGTTTGCCACGTAGGCTTTTCTACACATCACGGGGAGAGATCATGAAAGGAATCGGGTGGATAGCGGGGTTGGCGCTGTTGGGCGGCTGCGGCCTGATGGGCGGTGGCGGGCCAGAAACTACGGAATGGGAGACTGAGCTGCAGTCGCAGGCGGGGTTCAACGGCTTCAGCGGAGATGTCGAAGCCACGGCCGGCAGCGGGCAGACTATGGCGAGCATCACCCTCGAGGGCGGCACCGCGGGTGCGGCGTACCCGTGGCACATCCATGTGGGAAGCTGTGGCAGCGGCGGGGGCATCGTGGGTCCGCCCGATGCGTACTCGCACCTTCGGCCCGGCAACGACCCGCAGGCGCGTTCGACGGCCAATCTCAACCTCGAACTTTCGCCT
>JBBSMO010000300.1:0-4127 GCA_038233155.1 Longimicrobiales bacterium | reverse complement strand
CGCAAGCAGCGAGGACTTTGCCGCGGCGTTCCCGCGGAACCCGCGCAACGCCCCGGAGGAGCCGGTTATCGCGTTGGCAGGCCGCTACGTCCAGCAAGGCTACACCGGCGGCGGCGGCGGCATCTCCCGCCCGCGCGTACTCCGCGGACAGCCCGGCGCGGAGGTACGGCAAACCGCGGTGCTCGAGCGCGAAGACCCCGTCCGGGTTGTCCTCCCAAACCCAGGCGTGCAACATGGCGGGCCGGGTTCTGCCGTCGCCGCCGCCTATTTCTCCGGCACGGATGCGGCGCTGCATCACCCACCCGAGCAGCGGCCTCCCTTCGGAGAGCACACCCGCGATTCTTTCGATGTCGTGCACGTGCCAGTCGTCCGAGGTGCCGCTGAAACCTTCCGGCAGCGCCTCACCGATGTCAAACCCAGCGGCTACCTCATCTTTGCGGAACCAGTGCTCGCCCATCAGCGGCCCCTCTACCTTGCCGAAGCGGCGATAGCCGCTTGCGACGGCCGCTTCTTGACTGTGAAAGCGTTTCGTGGCGTCGCGGACGAGGTCAAGGTCCGCAGCGAGCGACTCCGATACCCCTGTCGGGTCATTCGCCTCTTGCCCCTGCAGCGGAACGCTGCAGGTCACAGCGGAGATCGCCAGCACCAGCATCATCTGTTTCATGGTTCTCCTCTGTCTGCACAAAAGCCGCTTCCGTTCGAAGAATACCCCAATAGCTATACGATTGTTGGCATCGCCGGCGGAACTCCGCGCCGCTTCGGGGAAACACAGTAAGGAGCCCGGCCGCCGCACGGGTCATCTTCAGCCGTTCCCACGCGCATGCTATCCATCCGGCTTTTTGTCTGGTTATTGTTGCCGCTGCTCGCCGGCTGCGCCACTCTTTGGCCGTGGGGCGGCCCTGTCGGACCCTACGACGAACTGCTCGCTTCACCGCTCCCGCCGGACACCACGGTGATCATGGGCTCGCTGCCGAACGGTCTGCGATACTACATCCGCGCGAATGCCGAACCGGAAGACCGTGCCGAGCTGCGTTTGGTGGTGAACGCGGGCTCAGTTCTCGAAGATGCCGACCAGCAAGGGCTCGCGCATGTGGTCGAGCACATGGCCTTCAACGGCACTCGGAATTTTGAGAAGCACGAGCTGGTAGACTATCTCGAGCGCATTGGTATGCGCTTCGGTCCGGACATCAACGCCTATACCTCCTTTGACGAGACCGTCTATACCCTCACCGTTCCGACCGATTCGGTCGCGGTGATGGATACCGCCTTCCAAATTTTGGAAGATTGGGCGCACGGCGTCACCTTCGATTCCGTTGAAGTCGAAAAGGAGCGAGGCGTGGTCATCGAGGAGTGGCGGCTGGGCCAGGGAGCGGCTGCCCGCATGCGGAACAAGCAGTTCCCGGTGCTCCTCAGGAGTTCGCGGTACGCGCGGCGCCTCCCCATCGGCGACCGGCAGACGCTGGACACCTTTCGCCCTGCCGAGCTGAAGCGCTTCTACCGGGATTGGTATCGCCCAGAACTGATGGCAATCGTAGCGGTCGGCGACTTCGACCCGGCGCGCATCGAGCGGATGATCCGCCAGCACTTCACAGATATTCCGCGAACGGAGAAGCCCCGCAGGCGCGGCGAGTTCCGCATCCCGCAGCACCGCAACACGCTGATCAGCGTTGCGACCGATCCCGAGGCGACCGCCTCGACAGTAACGCTTTATCTGAAGCGCACGCCGCGCGCGTGGAGCCATGTGTCCGACTTCCAGCGGTGGCTCACCGAGTCCCTCGCTGCGAGCATGCTCAACAACCGCCTTGTCGAGCACACCCAGAAGCCAGCCGCACCCTTTCTGAACGTGTCGTCCTTTCATGGCCGCTTTCTGCGCCCCGTCTCGGCATTCATCGTCAGCGCCACCGTGCCGGAGGGGCACGTAGGGCGCGGGCTCGGCGCCTTGCTAACGGAGGTAGAGAGGGTTTCGCAGCACGGCTTCACCGCTTCCGAGCTCGAGCGCGAAAAAGCGGAAATGCTGCGAATGCTCGAGCGCCAGTTCACCGAGCGCACCAAGGAACCGTCTGGCGCCTTCGCTGCGGGATACGTGTCGCATTTCTTGTACGGCGGAGCGATGTTGAGCCCCGCCACCCAGTTTGGCCTTGCCCAAACACTGCTGCCGGGAATCACTCCCAATGATGTAGCTGATGTAGCGGAAGGGTGGCGGAGCAAGCGCAACCGAGTCATTCTGGTGGCCGCGCCAGAACAACAGGAGGTCGTCGTCCCTACGGTGGGGGATCTCGCCCGCGTCGCCAACGGAGTTCGCGAACGGTCTGTGGGTGCCTACCGGGACGACGTCAGCACTGCGCCGCTCGTTCGCCGTCCGCCCGAGCCGGGCTATATCGTGAGCGAGTGGCAAGTACCGGAAATAGGCGTGACGGAGTGGAAGCTCTCGAATGGCGCGCGGGTCATTCTCAAGCCCACCGATTTCAAGAACGACGAGATTCTCCTGGCCGGCCGCAGCCCCGGCGGCACCTCTCTCGTGTCCGATGCGGACTACATCGCCGGCCTAACGGCCGCCGCCGCTGTACAAGTCGGCGGGCTCGGCGACTTCGATATCACCACTCTGCAGAAGCGGCTGGCGGGAACCGCGGCGAGCGTCGGGACGAGCATCAGCGATCTGTATGAAACCGTTTCGGGCGCGGCCTCACCGCAGGACGCTGCGCTGCTCTTTCGCCTGTTGTACCTCAAGTTCACCGCCCCGCGGGTTGACACTGTCGCTTTTCAGGCCTACCGCGAGCAGGCGAAAGCTGCGTTGCGGAATCGCGGGGCGAGCCCGGAAGCAAACTTTGCGGATACATTGCAGGTCGCCCTGGCGCAGGGACACCCGCGCGCGCAGCCGCCATCCGCGGAGATGTTCGACCATCTGGATCTGGCGCGCTCCGTCCAGATCTACCGCGACCGGTTCGCGGACGCCGGCGACTTCACCTTTTTTGTGGTTGGGAGCTTCCAAGTAGATTCCATCCGACCGCTGGTCGAGCAGTACATCGGCGGCCTGCCGGCGACGGGCCGCAACGAAAGTTGGCGGGATCTTGGCATCGAAACTCCGCCCGGTGTGGTGCGCAAGCAGGTCATGAAGGGAGCGGAGCCGAAGGCGCGCACGCAGATCGTCTTCAGCGGGCCGATGGACTTCGCTCGCGACAGCGTCTACCTGTTGAGCGCCCTATCGGAAGTGCTCGAGATCCGGCTGCGGGAACGGCTGAGGGAGGAGATGAGCGGAACGTACGGAGCGAGCGTATCCGCCAATGCTGGCCTCATTCCGAAACCCGAGTATCGTTTCAGCATCAGCTTCGGTGCATCTCCCGAAAGACTCGGCGAGCTGGTCGCCGAGGTGTTCGCGCAGATCGACAGCCTCAAGTCGCAAGGAGCGACAGCATTGGAGGTTGAGAAGGTGCGCGAGATGCAGCGGCGCTCCCGGGAGGTGCAGCTGCGTGAAAACCATTTCTGGCTGCGGCAGTTGATGAGCTATGACTCGCATGAGTGGGCGCTTTCGGGGATTGGCACAGCGCCGGAGCCGGGCGCACTCACCCCCGAGGGGATCCGCGCCGCGGCCCGGCAGTTCCTGAATACGGAGCGCTACGTTCAAGTGTCTCTGGTTCCCGAACCTCCGCCCGCCTCATAAACGCCGCGCAAACATCGGCCTTGGAAGATTCATGAAGAGCTTCACGGACGACAGCGGCCGCGAATGGGATGTGCTGGTCGGGCGCGAATCGTGGGGAGCTCCGGTTCTTCTCTTCAGCGCGCGGCGTGGCGGCGAGAACCGAACCCTTCCCTTGGCAGCCGAAACCCGCCTGGATGCGGAGCAGCTTCTCGAGGGGCTGAGCGACGGCGATCTGCGCGACCGGCTGAAGGACTCCGACCCGTGGAAGTGAACCGACCGCCGCTGCTACGTACTTGCTCCCCGGCGCAAAACGGGTACGTTTCCCGCAGGCAACTTTTTTTGCTGTCCGCTTCGCCCCTCGAACCCCTCGCGGCTCTATGACGTATCGCTCTTTGCGCCCCCTGCTGTTGCTCACCCTGCTCGCCCTCCTCACCGCATGTGGGACCGGCAAGCGCCAGCCGCAATTGCAAGGGGAGGAAACCACGGTTCG
>JBBSMO010000299.1:0-4128 GCA_038233155.1 Longimicrobiales bacterium | reverse complement strand
GCCGCCGCCGCCTCGCTCGCGGCGATTCTGGATTACCTGGCACAGAACGGACAGGCGGAAAGCGACCCCGCGACCGGCCGCTACCGCGTCGCCGAGCGGGCATAATCACGCCGCGACGCGTGCGCCAGGGGACCGAACGGCCCGTGGTTTGCGGGCAGCACGCAGACTCCGCCTCGGCGGGCCACCACGCCCAGAGGGACACCCGCAACCGAGCATGGTAGCTCCTGATCCGAACGCGATGGAGTCGTTCAGATTACACCCCGGTCTCGAAGCGCTGCGCGACGGGTTCTTCATGACCGACGCCGATTGGCGCGTCACGTACTGGAACCCCGCCGCGGAGCGCCTGCTGCACGCGCCGCGGAATGAGATGCTCGGCAACCCGCTGTGGGATGCGCTCCCCGAGCTTCGCGACACGCCCGCCTGGGAGCACCTGCACCATATCGTGGTGCGGGGCTCGACCTGCGATTTCCTGCTGCCGCACCCCAAAGACCCGCCGGTCGTGCTCGCAATGCACGCGGCTCCGCTCGAAGCCGGCGGTGTCGCGGTGCAGCCTCGGGACGCGACCGACCATCACCGCCAGCAGGTGGAGCTGGCCCACCTCGCCGCCGAGGCCCAGAACGCGAGCCGCGCGAAAACCCGCTTCTTCACCGCCGTGAGCCACGAGCTGCGAACCCCGCTCAACGCGATCATCGGCTATACGCACCTGCTCAGCACCGGTGCGTACGGCGAGATGGTGGAAGGAGCGGAGCGCGCAGCGAGCCGGGCAGGAATCTGTGCGGAGCACCTCGCGCGGCTGGTCGACGACGTTCTGCTGCTGACGACCATGGAATTCGGCCGCATCGCCATCGCTCCGCAACGGCTTGATCTGAGCCCGTATCTGAGCGCGTCGGTCGTCGCATGGCAGCACCAGGCAGAGGCGAAAGGCCTTCGGTTTTCGGTCGATGTCGCGCGCAATGCTTCCTCCATCGAGACGGATCCGGAGCGCCTCCGGCAGCTGCTCGGGGCGGTGCTGTCGAACGCCGTCAAGTTTACCTCGCGGGGCGCGATTCGCATCGCAACCCACGCCTCCGAATGCGACGCTCACGGCTACGACGCCGCCGACCGTGGACTGCCCGGAAGCAGCGTACCGCGTCCGTGGGCCGAGATCACGATCACGGATACCGGCCCCGGGATCCCGCAGGCCGACTGGCAACGGGTCTTCGATCCATTCGAACGTCTCGGCGACCCGGCCCGCACCGAGTCGATGACGCAGGGAACCGGCCTCGGCCTCACGCTGGCGCGGCAGCTCGCATCCCTGTTGCGCGGAGAAATCTGGGTCAGCGATCCACCCGGTGGCGGCGCCGCCTTTCACCTCCGGCTGCCGCAACGGATCGGCGCATCGGGGACGGTGTAAAGCATCCGTCGGATTACCCATCCAGCGCCCGCGGTCGCGGGCTCCACCCCTCGCACTCACGCACGATTCGTCTCACCTATGCTCCGCCTGCACTCGTACCAGTATCATCGGCCCGCCGAGCTCGAGCCGGCACTCGCGCTGCTACACGGGCGGGAGGATGCAATGCCGATCGCCGGCGGAACGGACCTGATGCCCAACATGAAGCACCGCCTCTGGACGCCGAACCATCTGGTCGCGCTGACAGGGGTTCGGGAGATGCGCGGCATCGACCTGCTCGATGCCGGTGGTCGCCGCGTCGCGGACGACGACCCGGACGCGCGGCAGCTCTCGATCGGTGCCGGCGAGCCGCTCGCCGACCTCGCGGCAGACGCGCGGGTGCGCCGCCTCTTCCCCTCGCTCGCGATCGCCGCGTCCAAGGTCGCCGGCCCGCAGATCCGCAACCAGGCTACGCTGGGCGGCAACCTGTGTCTGGACACCCGCTGCACCTACTACAACCAGTCGCTGTTCTGGCGGCAGGCGCTCGGCTTCTGCCTGAAAAAGGACGGCGATGTCTGCCACGTTACCCGGGTCGGTCGCAAGTGCGTCGCCGCGCACTCGGCAGATACCCCGCCCGCGCTGATCACGCTCGGCGCACAGGTCGATCTCGCCACGGCCGAGGAGACGCGGACGCTCGCCGTTGAGGATTTCTTTGTCGCCGACGGCGAGTGGAATACCGTTCGCCGCCGCGACGAGCTGGTTGTCCGCGTGCGGATCCCGCTCCCCTCCGCGCACACGCGCGCCTCGTACCAGAAGCTGCGGCAGCGCGGCTCGATCGACTTTCCGCTGCTCTCCGTCGCGCTCGCCGCGGAGGTCGCGCCGGACGACACCGTCGAGCGGATGACGCTGGTCATATCCGCTCTCGGTGCGCGGCCGCGCACGGTCAGCGGCCTCGACAAAATCGTCGTCGGCCGGCGGCTTCCGGAGGTGGTGGATGAGATCGCGCAGCAGGCGCACAAGCAGTCTCATCCATTGGAAAACATCATCGTGGATCCGGAGTGGCGGCGCGCGATGGTGCCGGTGTTCGTGCGGCGGGCGCTGCGGGAGATCGGGGGATGACCCTTCCCCGCCCGGGGCACACCGGGAGGAGCGGGTCCGGTCGTGGTTGCAGACGAACCGGGACGGCGGCCCGGGTGCGAGGTACGCGAGGATTTCGCGAGCCGGGTTCATCCTGCATCAGGCCTCGCGTCGTCGTGAGCCACGGCGGCAGGCTGACCACGACGGCCCTAACTCGCCAGTTCAGCGAAGGAAGAGACCTGACGCGCGACGCACCTGACCCCTGCGGCCAACCTAATGGCGTCCACAGTTTTGCAAACCGGGTGGGGGCAGAGTCATCCTGCACGTGGATGGAGCCGATCCAGGAAGCGGTTGACCGGATCGCAACTACACAAGTATGTTATCTGGAACGGCGGGGATGAAACCCAAGTGTTCGCGGTGAATTCCGATCCGGTACGCATGAGTGTTACGCGGAATGGTTCGGCATAAACATTGGTTGGGCGCAGCGTGAATCGCCGGCTGAGCTGTAGAGGTTCCGTGCGAAACGAGCAGGAGCGGGAGCAGCAGCGTTGGCCATGCCGCCGCGCTTGCGAGCGACCACACCCGCTGACGCGCGAGTGCTCCACCGACACTGGGATTTGGCAATTAGCGAGCAGCCGCAGTGCTGGCGCACCGCCGCCGGGGCGCGCACCCGCACCAAGTGTGAGTCGTGCAGGCAACGCAGGAGTTCTGGCCCACAGCAGCACCGTTGCGCCCAACCACGCGCTGCAGTGGACACGGAGCACGCTGCCCGTGAGGAGCCCTTTGCCACTGAGCTTGGGAGCGTTAGACCGCCTATGCAGTCCATACCGAGGAAAAGCCTCCGACCGCCGGAGTACGATCCTCGGTAACCATCCGAGGGCTATCGCACTGTGTTTTGCAATCAGCATGCGTATGCCCCGCGAGAGGAATCTATGATCTTTTCGTGCATCGCTCCGAGTCCGGGCTTACGGGACTTCGTCCGAGATTACCTGGTCGCCCACTTTCGTTTCGATCCGGGCAAGCCAATACCGCACAAGCGATATGCGCCAAAACCAGAGCAGGGCATCACGTTTTTCGTACGAGGTCGCCCTAGTATCATGGACTCGCTCACGGAAGAGGTTGAAGTAGCACCTCCCGTAGCCATCTTCGGGCAACAGACGAAGCGCTGCAACGTGCATCTGGGGCCTGAGTTCCTGATGTTCAGGGTGCACTTCCAGCCAGGTGCTCTGTTTCGCTTGTTGGGTATCCCGCTGTACGAGTTTAGCGAGGATTACTTCGACGCCGAGCTGGTTCTGAGCAGTGAGGTGCGGGACGTGAGCGAACGGCTCGCCACCGCCCGGAGCTACACCGAGATGGTCGAGTCGGTCGAGTCGTATCTCGTGCGCAGCGTGGCGAGGGCAACGCAGAAAATTCTTCCGGTAGATCGGGCCGCCAGGCGATTGATGAATGATCCCCTGGAAGTTTCGTTGGACGAGTTGGCTCGTCAGGCCTGCTTGAGTTCTCGTCAGCTTAACCGGAAGTTCACCGAACGGATGGGTGTCGGACCGAAGCTCTACAGCCGCCTGATTCGATTCCATCGCGCCTACCTGTTCAAAGTGGCACATCCGGCCATCGCCTGGCCTACCGTCGCGATCAAGTTCGGCTACACGGATTATCAGCACATGGTGAGAGACTTCAGGCAG
>JBBSMO010000298.1:0-4140 GCA_038233155.1 Longimicrobiales bacterium | reverse complement strand
TCGCCTGGATCTACGTCGCCATGATCCACCGCATGGCTCGTCACCTCGCTCCAACATGAGTTCATTCACAGCTTCTTAGACGATCTACGAAGCGGAATCCAAACGGGGCTCCTCGCCAGTCGAGGAGCCCCGTTCGTTTATCTACCCCGTCGAGACGGCTTACTGCCCGCCGTCCCACCACAGCGGGTCGCTCATGGTTGCACCGCCCTGACGAGAGATCGCCGCCTGCAGGTTCGTGCTGTTGAGCGACTGCTCGGACGACGGGTAGGGAAGACGGACCGGGATGGCATCGGCCAGCGCGTCCGGCCCCGGCTCCAGCACGGGGTACCCGGTGCGCCGCCACTCCGCATAGGCTTCCGGCCCGTTGCCGTAGAGCGCAATCCACTTCTGCACCCCGATGCTTCGCAGCCCGGTGTACGCCACCGTCGGCTGCGCCAGGTACTCCGAGATCTCGGCGTTGCCGATGTCATACTGCTCCATGCTGGCGGTGATCGCAGCGCGGTACAGTGCCGCCGGGTCTCCCGCGATCCACCCCCGCGCGGCGGCCTCCGCCCGCAGGAAGAGCACTTCGGCGTACGACATCAGCACCGCCGGCGAGGTCGGCGAGGCGAATGCATCGCCGATGCGGGAAATCGAATCGAAGGGGATCTCGGGATCGGTCGTTCCGTTGGGCATTCCCGCGTACGTCCCGAATTCGTTTTCGTTGGCGTACACTGCGAGGCGCGGGTCCAACCGCGCCTGGAGCGTGTTCACCAGCGTTGCGCTGACCGCGTGGTCGTCCCGGCTCCTCTGATAGTCGAAGATCGGGTTGACGTTGATGCCGTCGTCCAGGTAAACCAGCGCTGCGTTGTCGTCGTTGCTCTCGAACACCCCGTCCGCGAGCGCGGCGGTGAACTCCAACTTTGCCGTAGCGGGGTCCGCCTCGGAAAGCCGCATCGCCAGCCGCAGCCGGAGCGAGTTAGCGAATCTGTGCCACCTCGCCACATCGCCGCCGTAGATCAGATCCGCGGCGCCGAACGCCGGTGCGTCCGGATCGAGCCCGGCGCTGGCGCGCTTCAGCTCCTCGAGCATCCCCGCGTAGATCGCCTGCTGAGGATCATAGGCGGGCGTCATGTTTTCCGGATTCCTCAGCCCTTGCAGCGCGTCGGAGTAGCCCACGTCGCCCCATAGGTCGGTGACGATGCTGAACGTCCACGACTGCATGATGCGCCCGAGAGCGGCAACGTTCGGCTGCCCGGCCGCTTCTCCCTTCTGAATTACCTGATAAAAATCCTGCAGCGGTCCCGCGTAGAACCCGCTCCACAGCCCGGACACCCGGCTATCCGCAAGGTCGTAGCGGTCCTCGGTCGAGTACTGGCTTTCCGCAAAGTGCTGCACCCACAGCTCCGTCAGATCCATGTTGAGGCTGGTGCCGAAGGCCAGTCCCACGGCATCGATCGTTGCATTGGGGAACAGGTAGCGGGCGTCCACCTCGGTGGGCCCATTCGGGTTCTCATTCAGATCAGTGAGGCCATCGCCGCAGCCACCGAGTACCAGCAGCGCGACAAGCGCTGTCGCCCTGAAAAGGATCGATCGTTTCATGATGTGCATAGGTAGGCGCGGATTACGGGGTGACGGATACGCTGAACCCGATGCTCCGGGCTGTGGGAACCTGGCCGTACTCCAGCCCCTGCGCGTTGCCGGCGTCGAGCGCGGTCTCCGGATCGATGTTGGGCACGTCCGTCCAGAGCGCGAGGTTGCGACCCACTAATGCGACGTTGAGCCCGGCGACGCCGAGTCGGTTGGTGAGCGAAGCTGGCACGGCGTAGCCCAGCCGCATCTCCCGCAGCTTCACGAAGCTTGCGTCGTAGACGAACTCCTCGTGCAACCGGTCGAGCCCGCGATGATACGCCTGCGCCGTGACGCGGATGTCGTTCGGCACCGTGTCGCCCGCGGCGTTCACCTTGACCCCGGGAACCACCAGACCACCGCCCTCATCCAGCGGCTGCGCGGTTTCCCGGCCGCGCAGGCTTTCGATCAGCGTGCCCGCCTTGCGCCCGAAATTGTTGGTGAGGGAGTAGATGCTGCCCCCCTGCTTGGTGTCGAGCAGAAAGCTGAACTCGGCGCCGCGGAAGCGGAGGGAGTTGCTCAGCCCGCCGGCCCAGTCGGGGTTGTAGTTGCCGAGCAGGCGCCGTTCGGAGCTTTTGATCGGGAGCCCCCGGGAGTTGACGACGATGTTGCCGCGGCCGTCGCGCACGTATCCGACCCCGTACAGCGCGCCGTACGGCTCGCCTTCGCGGGCTTCGATGCTGACGCCGTAGTACGATCCGAGCACCAGCGTTTCGAGATCGCCGTACAGCTCCGCGACGCGGTTGTCGTTGCGGGCGTAGTTCACGGCCACGTTCCACTCGAGGCCGTTATCGAGTCGCACCGGGGTGCCGTCGAGCCGCAGCTCGATCCCGCGGTTCGTGATCCGCCCCGCGTTCAGCGATCGGGACGTGAAGCCGGTAAGCGGGGAGATCTGGACGGGGATGATCTGGTTAGAGGTGGCCTGATCGTAGTAGGTCGCCTCGAGGCCCAGCCGGTCCCGGAGGAAGCGCAGCTCAGTGCCGATTTCCCAGGCATCCGTCTGCTCCGGCTTGAGTGCGGCGTTGGGGATGCGATTGCTGGCGCCGAAGCGTGGAATGGCGCCGAACCTTTCATCCGCCACGTACACGGAGGTGAGCTGGTACGGTTCCGCGTCGTTGCCGACGCGTGCCCAGCTCGCGCGCAGCTTGCCCAACGATAGGGCGCTCGGCAGGTTCGGGATCAGGTCTGAAACGATCAGGCTTCCGGAAATGGAGGGATAGAAATACGAGTTGTTGTTCTCCGGCAGCGTGGAAGACCAGTCGTTACGCCCCGTCACATCCACGAAGAAAACGTTGCGGAAGCCGAACTGTGCCTGTCCGTACAGCGAGTTGACCCGCTTTCGCTGCCGGTAGTCGTCCAGAAAGGGAGTGATCGCGGCATTGTCCAGGTCGTAGACTCCGGGGACGACCAGGTCCTGCACGTACCAGCCGTTGGAGCGGAACTCGGAGTCACGGCGGTTGCCGCCGAAGTTGGCCGTCACGCTGAGGTCGGAGTTGACGTCCCGGTTCGCGGTCAGCAGAAAGTCGCTGTTGGTTTCGCGCCGGAAGATCTCGGACCGGTCGAGCGCGCCGTTGTCCCCCACGGTGGGGAAGATGTCGCCGAAGGTGCCGGCCGCGTAGGTCCGCTGCCGGTCTTCCTGGTACCAGTCGGTCCCAGAGCGGACGGTGCCGCTCAGCCAGGAGGTGAGATCGTAGCTGACCGAACCGCTCCCGATGATTCGGTCCCGGCCATCGGTGTTGCTATTCTCGAAGGCGATCCAGTAGGGGTTCGGGTGGTAGCTGAAGTTCCAGTTGCGCATGGTGCCATCGGTGCTGCGGTAGTCCCGCAGCCGCTGCAGGTCCACCTGACGCCCGAACCAGATGAACTGCATCATGTAGTTGTCGTCGCTGTATCCCTGCGCCGGGCGGTTGTCCGCGTCCGACCGGATGTACTGGACGGACGCATCGGTACGCAGCCGATCCGTCAGGCTCGCACCGCCGTTCAGCGCGACCGTGGTGCGGTTGAGCTGCAGGCCGGGGTACACGCCGTTCTGGTCCAGGTTGTTGATCGAGAAGCGAACGTTCGCACGGTCCGAGCCGGTGGCGAAAGCGGCGCGGGTGGTTGCTGTGCGGCCGGTGTCGAAGAAGCCGCGGATGTTGTCCGGGTGCGAAACCCAGGGCGCCGGTTCGCCGTTGGAAAAGAACTGCGGGATCATCAGACCCTGGTCGAGCGGCGGTCCCCAGCTCTCGTCCACGTAGTCGAACGTTCCGCCGCCCGCACCGTCGACGTATTCGAATTGGTTGTTGTATCCCTGGCCGTACCGGTTCTGGTAGTTGGGCAGCCGGAGCGGATTTTCGAAGGTGATGCTGGTGCTCGCGGTGACGCCGGCCCCGCCGGTGCCCCGGCCGGATTTGGTGGTGATGAGGATCGCGCCGTTCGCCGCGCGTGAGCCGTAGAGCGCCGCCGCATTCGGCCCTTTGAGGATGCTGACCGATGCGATGTCGTTCGGGCTCAGATCCTGGATCACGTTGCCGTAGTCGATGGCGCCGTACC
>JBBSMO010000297.1:0-4143 GCA_038233155.1 Longimicrobiales bacterium | reverse complement strand
GATGGATGTGCGCTTCATCGGCGGCGACGGCATCGAAGGCCTGGCAGCGATGGGCCAGGTGTACGACGGCACCCTCGTCGGGTTGCTTTTTCACGCCGATGCCTCCCCCGCCGCGCGTGATTTCGCGGACCGCTACCGGCGGGCGTATGGCAGGGAACCCGACTCGTTCGCAGCGCTCAGCTACGATGCGACGCGGCTGCTGGCGGAAGCCGCCACGCACGGCGCGACGCGGAAATCGATCCGCGACTACCTGGATACCGTCGGGCGCCCGGGCGGCGCGCCCGCCTTCGGGGGCGCGAGCGGAATCATCCGCTTCGACGAGAACGGCGATCCTTCCGACAAGCGATTTGCGGTCGGCGCTATTAGCGACGGGCGAATCGAGCTCGTTGGGGAGGCGCGATGACACTTCCTTACCTGGCCGCTCCTAGAGCCCGGCTGTCCACCCTGCGAGGGCGCCTTTCGCTGGGCGGGCTGGTGTTGATGCTGCTGATGGCGGCCGGCACCGCGATCGGCTACTTCACCGTTGGGCGCCTTGCCAGCGAGACCCAGACAAGGTTTGCGGCGCTGCAGGAAAGCTCGAGTATCGGCGACCAACTGGAAGAGCTGCTGCTGGACCAAATGGCTGCCGGCGAAGCCTACCTGGCGGACCAGGACAGCCGCACGGCTGCTACCTTCCAGAACCTCGGGCGTAACGCGCACGCCGTTCGCCAGCAGTACAGACAGCTCCCCAACCTCGCCCAGGCGGAGATGGCACAAATCGAGGCCGCGAAGCAGTTGCATTCCGTCATTGAAGTGGAGTACTCGGTCGCACACGCCCTGCTCGACAACGGCCGGCGGGAAGCCGCCATGGCGAGCGCCGCGCAAGCGCGACCCAAGGTTCAGGAGCTGCGAGGCATCATCCGCCGCATCGGCGCGCTCGAGACCGAAAAGGTTGCGCGGGCGGCGAACACCTTGGAAGACACCGGGCGTACGCGCCAGACGTGGCTTCTGGCGGTGCTGGTGCTAGCGCTCGGCATTGGCTCATTGATCATTGTCTGGATCATGCGCGGCATCGACCGGCCGCTGCGAAAGCTGACGGCAGCGGCGCACCAGGTCGGCGAAGGCGACTTCCGCATCCACCTCAACGGCCGCATGCCCGATGAGTTCGCCGCGCTCTCCGGTGCCTTCAACAGCATGGCAGGCCGGCTGCGGACGCTGATCTCCGAGGCGGCCGGAGTCGCCGGGCAAATTTCGGTTTCCGCCGCAGACCTAGCGGGCATCAGCGAGCAGGTAGCAGCGTCCAGCGGCGAGGTCGCCAATGCGATGATCGAAATCACCACGGGCGCCGAAAGCCAGTCGCACGGGCTGCGCATTACCTCCGATGCACTGGGGGAGATGACCGGCGGTGCCCGCGACATTGCCGAAGTCTCGCAGGAGGTGTCGCGGCTGGGAGAAGAGATCCACGGAATCGCAGAGAACAGCCGAACCGAGGTATCGAATGCACTGCGCATGTTGCTCGAGGTGCAGGAGGACGTGCGCAATTCGGGCCGCGAAGTAACGGAGCTGGATCGCGCCTCGTCCCAGATCGACAAGTTCGTAGAAACCATTACCGCAATCGCACGCCAGACGAACTTGCTGGCCCTCAATGCGGCGATCGAGGCTGCGCGCGCCGGCGAACACGGGCGCGGTTTCGCCGTGGTGGCCGACGAGGTGCGCAAGCTAGCGGAATACTCGGCCGCGGCGGCCGAGGACGTTCGCGCGGTAGTAGGGGAAGTGCGCGGCAAGGTCGCTTCGGTTGTCCAAAGCATGGATCAGAGCACCCAAACCGTCAGCGGAGTGGAAGAGGTTTCCCGCAATGCGGACGCGGCGCTCGAACAGATTATTAATGCCACCGACAGTGTGCGCGTTGCAGCACACCGGGTTACAGACACGGTCGCTCGCAACCAAGCGGCGATGGCGAGTGTAGAGCAGGCGCTGTTCGAGGTGTCGGGCACTGCCGAGAGCCACGCGGCGAGTGCCCAGGAGGTCTTGGCGGCGGCGGAGGAGCAGTCCGCCGCCACCGAAGAAATGTCCGCGACGAGCGCGCAACTGCTCGCGTCTGCGGAGCGAATCCGCGAGCTGGTGACGGGGCTACAGGTTTAGCGCGGGAGCGGCGACGTGCTCGCCCGACGCGGTCATCCCTGAGATCGGCGGCCCGTTCTGCGAGCTGCAGCGCACGCTGCGCGATTTCCGGTTCGACGAAGGCTTCAGGTGCTTTCGGCCGCGTCCCACTCCTGTGCCATCTTTGCGGCGCGGGCGGCGTCCCGGTCAGCGCCAAGGGCGGCATAGGCCGCGCGTGCTTCCGCTACAATGGTCGCGGCAACATTGGTTCGGCCCTCCGCGTGCCGCAACCGGGCCAGCTCTTCCAGCCCTTCCGCTCGCTCGAGTGGAAGGCCTTGCTCTGTAATGTCCAACATCGCAAGGAGCAGAGCGCCGGCTGTGGAGAAGTCACCTTCGAGCCGGGCAATGGTAGCACGGAAGCGAAGCACATCCGCGAGAGTCTCCTCGTCGCCGATGTCCCGAGCGATCGTCTCAGCTAGGTTCAGCGAAGCGGCCGCTCGTGTGAACTCGCCGGTGCGGATCAGCGGTTCGGCTTGATTGGAATGCAGCACGGCCATCATCTCCCGGTCCCCGGTCTGCTCCCCGAGCTCGATGCCGCGGCCGAAGTATACCTCCGCCTCCATCCAGTCACCGAGATCAGAGCAGACCATTCCGAGATTGTTGTACGCCATCATCGCGGTGGACTTGTTCCCGCACCGTACCGCTGATGCGATCGCTTCGAGGTAGCGCGACCGCGCTTCTCGGAGGTCGCCCCGTATGTTGGCGAGCACGCCCCAGTTTTGGCAGATGGATCCAACGGACGAATCGGCTCCGCACTTCAATGCGCGCTCGAGCCCCTGCTCGTAAAGGTGGTGTGCTTCGTCCCAGTTGCACTGCCGGTACTGGATGACCGCCAGCGTATTCATAGCCGATGCGGCAGCACCGCCTAACTCGAGATTGTCCGCGATCGCAAGGCTCAGGCTGGCCAACTCCTCGGCCGCCTCCATGTCACGTTGCTGCTGGCGAACGCGTGATTGCCCGAGCAAGGCGCCTGGAATTCCGCTTGGATCGGCAATGGCGACACTTTCCGCATACAGCGCGTCGTAACGCCTGCCGGCCGCCTCCCAATCTCCTTCCCGCTCGAGCCGCAGGGCATCATCGGCAAAGGCGTCAGTGCGGCGACCGTCGGTTGGCATGAGCTCCCCTCAACTGATGTTGCGCCTGCGATCCTGGATTAGCATCGCAGAAATATAGCCTCAGATCTGCGCGATCGCGTAGCGCGACAGATGGGTTATCTCGGTAGAGACGCTGCGCTGCTGCGGGTTCGGCCTCCCGCCGAGGTCCTCGTTGTCGTCCACATTGTAGATGGACGGCTGGTTCGGTTCGACGCCGGCCGGGCAGCGTGCCCAGCTCAGGGTGAGCGTCGCCGAGGTCCCCGGAGCGAACTTCACGGGCGGTGTGATCTGCACCTGAATATGAGGGGTATTTAGCTCCCGCATCTGGAATTCTATGGTACTGCCCAGCGCACCCGGGGGTATCACAAGGAGATGGCCAGCAACCCCGATTTGGCCGCCGCCAGGCCCGATTTCCCGGGTGTCGGACTGTCCCGAGCCTTTGCCGCACTTGAATGGCTTCTTGCCTGGGGGGACGGTGGAGCGCGGCCGCCCGCGCAAGTACTCGGAGATTGCTAAAAGCCCGCCGATACCAGCGATCAACCGGAGCAACAGTCGGAACAGTCCCATCGTAAACCTCTGTGCAGGGGGTAAAGTTCGCGCCCCGGGGGGTGCGGGAGAAGGAATCTGATTTCAAGCCGCGACGGTCGCGCCTTGTACTGCCTGCTCCGTGGCCGGGAGCGAAAATACAAAGGTGGATCCCTCACCAACCTCTGCGGCCAGCCTGAGATCGCCGCCGAGCAGCCGCGCGAGCTTTCGCGAAATGGGGAGTCCCAGCCCAGTCCCTTCGGAACCAGCAACCTGCTCGAACTCGGCGAAAACACGCTCGCGGTCTTCGGGCGCGATGCCGGGGCCGGTGTCCCGCACCGAGAGCAGGATCTGTGGCCCGCTTCCATCGCTGCGCCCACGTTCT
>JBBSMO010000296.1:0-4160 GCA_038233155.1 Longimicrobiales bacterium | reverse complement strand
TTCGAGCCGCGGGTGCGAGCCAAACACGAGGTTGCCCGCTGCGGTTTCCGCACGTTGGCGCTGCAGCGCGGTTACCTCGTCGCGCATCGGGCGCTCGGCCACGGCGCGGCGCACCAGCGTCAGCACCGCATCCAGATTGACGGGCTTCGGCAGAAAGTCGGTGGCCCCCGCCTGAACCCCTTCCACCGCGCCCTCGAGAGTTGCGTTGGCGGTCATGAGGATGACCGGCAGCGTCGCGTCGCTTGCGCGGATGCGCCGCACCAGCTCGATGCCTGACACCCCCGGCATCATTACGTCCGTCAAGACGGCGTCAAACGGCTCCCTCGCTAGTCGCTCGAGGGCTTCTTCCGCCGAACGGGCGGTAGCCGTACGGAGCCTGCCGGGGCGCTGCAAGTTGGATGAGATCAGACGCGCCTGGAGCTGGTCGTCGTCTACGATGAGCAGCGACAGCTCATTCGCACCCCGCAGCTCCGCGGCGTCCGCAACCCTGCCCCGGGGGCCGGAACTCTCGCCGGGCCCCCGGCGGGGCTGCCGGTCCTGCGCACGGGCGGCTTGTGACATCGGAGAGGAGTTGCGGAACTAGAGAAAGGGGGGCGGCAGCGCACGGTGCGGGCCGCGCGCGTTCAGAAGAAGTATCGGCGGCTGGGCGCGTGCTGTTGATTCCCCGCCAAGCGCCCTCTTCCGCCACGCCGCCCGGTGCCATCATGCGCGGCTCCAAAAGAACGGCCCCGGTGAGAAACCCCCGGGGCCGTTCGGTCTCTCAGCGCGGAGCTACCCTCCTCCGCCCGCCATGCATCACGCCGGTTACTGGACCGTCGCACACACCGCGAAAGGGATCACGCCAAACGAGGTGGAGCCGCTCCCCTTTCGGGGGTTGCTAAGTCTTGCAGCGAAAGCTACTTAGCACGGAAATGAGGGAGCGGCGCGTGGGCCGCAACAGGGGAGAGCGCGGGGGAAGGATTGCCGCGAACGAGCCATTCGGGAGCGGAAGATCGAGCGCCCGGAGGGGCATGAAACCGGGACAAAGTCTCGATGGAATGCGGAAACTCGCACCGATCTGCCGTGACGGTTTTGTGTGATCGGGTCGGGGCGCACAGGGAGGATCCCCACTGTGCCAGACTGTCACACCTACCGATCCGCGGGACCGGCTTCGCTGGCCTGCGCCCCATACTCGTCGAGCCGCCGGTACAGAGTTCGGCGCGGCACACCGAGCACCTCCGCCGCGCGGCTCTTGTTGCCGCCACAGCGACGGAGCACTTCAAGGATGTAGTCGCGCTCGACCTCCTCGAGCGTCAGCTCACGCTCGATGGCGCTGGCGAAGCTTTCGCTCCTGCGCGCGCTGCCGTGGATCTCCTCGGGCAGGTCCGACGGCTGGATCTCGGAGCGATCGGCCAATACGGCGGCTCGCTCGACGGCGTTGCGCAGTTCGCGCACGTTGCCCGGCCAGGCATGGGCTACCAGGGTGGCGAGCGCGTCGGGGCTGAACGACATTTCATCGCGCGACTCCCGTGCGGCGAACTCGGCCAGGAAGCGCTCGGCCAGCAGAGGAATGTCCGCCGGCCGCTCGCGCAGCGCCGGCACCTCGAGCTGCAGCACGTTGATCCGGAAGAACAGATCTTCGCGGAACCGCCCCTCGCGCACCGCCTCGCGCAGGTCGCGGTGTGTGGCGGCGAGAATCCGGACCTGCACGGTTCGCGACTCGACATCGCCCACCCGGCGCAATTCTCCCGACTCGAGCACCCGCAGCAGCTTGGGCTGCAGCTCCATTGGCAGCTCGCCGATTTCGTCCAGGAACAGGGTGCCGCCGTGGGCGGCCTCGAACAGCCCGGCCTTGTCGCGATCGGCACCAGTGAAGCTGCCGCGCACGTGCCCGAACAGCTCGGATTCGATCAGGTGAGTAGGGATCGCCCCGCAGTTTACGGGCACGAAGGGATTGCGGCCGCTGGCACGGTGAATCGCGTCCGCGACCAACTCCTTGCCGGTTCCGGTCTCGCCCGTGATGAGCAAGGGAGCCGGAGAGGCCGCGACGCGGCTGATGCGGTCGAACAGCTTCCGCATGGGGCGGCTGCGGCCGACGAAGCCCTGCAGATGCTGCCCCTCGTCGGCCAGCCGCCGAGCACGCTCGCGCCGTGGCCGCCACTCTTCGAGCACCCGGTTCACAGATTCGAGCAGATTTTTCGTCCGGAACGGCTTGGTCAGGTAATCGGCCGCGCCTGCGCGCGTCAGGGCGACCGCGCCTTCCACCGATCCGAAGGCGGTCACGGCAATCACGGGAACGTCGGGGAAGGTGGCGCGGACCTGCTTCAGCAGCTCGCCGCCGTGCATCCCCGGCATCATCAGGTCGGTGATGACGATGTCAACGGCTTCGTGCTGCAGCACCTCGAGCGCGCTGGCCCCGTCGGCACTCGCGGTCACCTCGTACGAGTGCGCGCGCAAGAATTCGGTCACCGTCTGGCGCAGCGACCGGTCGTCCTCTACCAGAAGGATGCGCGCACAATACGGCGGAGATCCAGAAGATTCGCTCATTCGTTCGGCACGTTGAAGACGGCGCGGACGCCGCCGCCCGGCGGCAGCTCGAGGCGGAGCTCGCCCCCGTGCTCCTCGGCAATTCCGCGGCTCACGGAGAGGCCCAGCCCGGTCCCCTCGCCGATCTCCTTGGTGGTAAAGAAGGGCTCGAAAACGCGCGCGAATGTCGCGGCGTCCATGCCGGGACCCGAGTCCTGCACGACAATTTCGGTGCCCTGCTCGTCCTGTCGCGCGGAAGTCGTCAGGGTCCGCTCGCCGCTGTGGCCGGCGAGCGCCTGAATGCCGTTCCGCACGACATTGATGACCATGTGACGCAGCAGCGTAGCCTGACCGAGCACCCACAACGGACCGGCGGGCAGCTCCGCCTCGAGCGCGACCCCCGCACCTTCGGCGAAGGGCTTCACGTGCGCCAGCACGGCACGGATCACCGCGTTCAGGTCCACCCGCTCCCGCTCGACCCCATGGCGCCGGGCAATGTGCAGCAGCCCGCGGATCAACTGCGAGATGCGGTCTACCTCGCCTAAAATGGTCACGCCGTGCTCCGCCGCCTTTTCAGGCGTAATGCCTGGCACCGCCAGCAGCTCGGCGCGTACACTGATCACGCTCAACGGAGACCCGAGTTCGTGGGCTAGGCCCCCGGAAAGACGGCCGACCAAGGCGAACTTCTCCGACTCCCGGAACCGGCGGTCGAGTTCGGCGCGCTCCGCCGCTTCGTGCTCGAGGGCCGCGCGCCCGGCGGCGAGTTCATCCGCCATTTCCTGGAACGCGCGCGCGACCGCCGAGAACTCGCCCGGTGCTGACGCCGTCTCGATCTGCACGGGGTCGCCCTGCCGCACCAAACTGATCCCCCGCTGCAACTCCGCGAGCGGGAGGGCAAGCGAGCGCCGCAGCACCAGCAGGATCACCGCTGCGGTAGCCAGGACCAGCACGAACGTCAGCCAGAGCAGCCGGTTCCCGGTGGCGCGGATCTCCTCTTCGATGGTCGCCGGGCGCCGCGCCACGAGCAGGGCCGCCGCGGGAGAGATAACCGGGACAGCGATCCACCGGATGCTGCCGCCGCACTCAACCCAGCCCTCGTAGCCTCCTGAGGCGTGGCTGACCAGTATCTGCCGCAGGCACCGGCTCCCTGTTTCGCCCGCACCCGCGATCCGTGTCCGTTGTTGATTGAATACGATGCTAGCTACCGTGTTCGGATCTTCGGTGACCTCGGCGAGAACCCGGTGCAGGTCCGCGTAGCGACCGTCCCGAACCGCGTTGTTCGCCACCACCTGCAAGGTTTTGGCAAGTATTTCCGTTTCCCGGACGAACCCGCTCTTCAGCAACGCTTCCCGCTGGCGCAGCGACACCAGCGCGTAGATTAGAATTGCAACGGTCACCGTCGCTCCGAGCATCAAGACCAGACGGGTAGCGAGACGCATCGGCGGCTGTGGTCAGGGGAACGTGGCTTAGGTGTGGCGGGCGCGCCTACCCACCCCATGAACTGCAACATTGCCACCCTGTCGCCCGCACGGGCAAGGTCCGGCCGGAATGGCACCATGGCGCTTCTATTGGTAACACGCGTTACGAAACGCCTACACGGCGGCGGGGCGGGGCAGTTCCTTGTGCCGCCCTCAAGCCGTTGATACGCAGTGGGA
>JBBSMO010000295.1:0-4164 GCA_038233155.1 Longimicrobiales bacterium | reverse complement strand
CTCGAAGCAACTGATTCCCCCGCGGTGGCGCAATGGGTCGCTGCGCAAAACGAACTCACCTTCGGCTACCTCGAGAACTTGCCGCAACGCGCAGCCATCGAGGCGCGGCTCACCGAGCTGTGGGACTATCCGAAATACGGGACGCCATTCAAGAAGGGAGGCCGCGTCTTCTTCTCGAAAAACGATGGTCTCCAGAACCAATCGGTTCTCTACGTGCAGCCTTCTTTGGACGCAGAGCCGCGGGTGCTCCTCGACCCGAATTCTCTCTCTGCCGACGGCACCGTAGCCCTCTCCTCGCTTTCTGTTTCGGAGGATGGACAGTATCTGGCGTACGGGACCTCGAGCGGCGGTTCCGATTGGAACGAGCTGCACGTTCGGGACATCGACACCGGCCGCGACCTGCCTGATCGCCTGGAATGGGTCAAGTTCAGCGGCGCCTCATGGACACACGACAACCAAGGCTTCTTCTACGGCCGCTTCCCGGAGCCTGCTGGGAACAGCCTGACTAAAGCGAACCTCGACTACAAGCTGTATTACCACCGCGTCGGCACTCCGCAATCTGAAGATGTGCTGGCGTTTGAAACGCCTGGCGAGCCCGAGTGGCGGTTTGGCGCGCAAGTCTCCGACGACGGGCGCTATCTGGTGATCCCGGTATCCAAGGAAACCAGCCGCAACCGGCTGTACTACATGGATCTGCAGGACGCCGCGAACCCAGTCGTGACAGGCGAAGCGCGCCCGCTGATCGACGAGTTCGACGCCAACTACAGCTTTGTCGGCAACGACGGTCCCGTCTTCTACGTGCGTACCGATCGGGGTGCGCCGAAGGGCCGGGTGGTCGCGATCGACATCCGGCAACCCGCCCCGCAGAACTGGCGCACCGTGATCTCCGAAAGCGATGATGTGCTCCAAGGCGTCTCCATCATCAACAATCAGTTCGTCGCCAGCTACATGCACGACGCGTCCGACCGCATTCGCATCTTCTCGATGACCGGGGAGCCGGTGCGCGAGGTCGATCTGCCTGCACTCGGCTCCGCCAGCGGGATGCGGGGCGAGCGCGATGACAGCGAGGCATTCTACTCGTTCACCTCGTTTCTCTACCCGACCACCATCTTCCGGTATGATTTCAAGACGGGAGAATCGAGTGTGTACCGCGCGCCCGAGGTGGACTTCGACGCCAGCGGCTATACCACCCGGCAGGTGTTCTACACGAGCAAGGACGGCACGCGGGTGCCGATGTTCATTACGCACAGGAAGGACATCCCGATGGACGGCACGAACCCTACGCTGCTTTATGGGTACGGCGGCTTCAACAGCGCGGTGACGCCCTCGTTTTCGGTGAGCAACCTGGTGTGGCTTGAGATGGGCGGGGTGTACGCGGTCGCCAACATCCGCGGCGGGAGCGAGTACGGCGAAGAGTGGCACGCGGCGGGTACCAAAGAGCGGAAGCAGAACGTTTTCGACGACTTCATCGCCGGTGCCGAGCACCTAATCGCAGAGGGCTACACCTCGCCGCGGAAGCTGGCGGTGATGGGCGGGTCGAATGGCGGACTGCTGGTGGGCGCGGTGGTCAACCAGCGGCCAGAGCTGTTCGGAGCGGCGCTGCCGGCGGTCGGGGTGATGGACATGCTCCGCTATCACACCTTCACCATCGGCAGGGCGTGGTCCGCAGACTACGGCACCTCCGAAGACGCGGAAGGCTTTGGCTACCTGTACGAATATTCGCCGCTGCACAACATTGAGCCGGGCACCTGCTATCCGGCCACGCTGGTCACAACGGCAGACCGTGACGACCGCGTTGTTCCGGGGCATTCGTTCAAGTATGCCGCGACGCTGCAGGCCGCGCAGAGCTGCGGCCACCCTGCGTTGATCCGCGTAGAGACGCGCGCCGGTCACGGTGCGGGCAAGCCTACGAGCAAAGTGATCGCCGAGGTTGCGGACAAGTGGGCGTTCTTGGCCGAGAACCTCGGAGTCGAAGCCGTGCCGGAAACTACTTCGCCGTAAGCAGGACGACCTCGTCGCCAGAGCCGACCTGCCATTGCTGCTCGCGCGGCGGGTTGAGTTGCAGATCGCGGATCCGGTGCTCGGTTCGCTGCAGGCCGAGCGCGGTCTCGCCCCGCGCCGCCGCCTGCTCCTGCAGCTCCCGGAAGCAGAGCCGTTGCCCCTCCACGGCATACGCGGCGGCGGGGCGGAACGATATTTCCGCCCCGCCGGCGCCGAACAACTGGTCATAGACCGCCCGCAGTTCTGGCCGGAGCGCCACCTGGGCGAGAATATGGCTGAGAATGGAGGGGCTGATGAGCACCTCCCCTTCCCGCTGCCTGAAGAGCGAAACGTTCTGCGGGTCCAGCAGCTCGACCAGCAGTTGCGGCCTCGGTCTGCTACCTTCCAGCATCTCGTGGAGCAGCAGGTACCCCATGATGGTACGGGCATCGGACTCCTCGCCGTTGCGCAGCCAGTCACTGCCTAGCAGGACGATGTTATCGAAGCTCTCCGGGCCCAGCGCCGATAGATTGCCTGGCACGGTATAGTCGCCTTCGTGCTGGCGCACCTGGACGTTGCCGAGCCGCACCGCCTCGTGCCGAGCGAGCCGCGCGGCGCGCTTGGCGCCGGAAACGGCGGAGAGAATGTCTACCGTGAACCGTTCGTTGCCATAGCTGTCGAACTCGCGCAGCAGATCCGGCACCTTGTGGCTCCAACCTAGGATCAGGATGCGGCGCGTCTCTGCCGGGGGGGCTCCGGCCGCCTGCCCGTTTCGCTCCTGGGGGCGTGCACTGCCTCGCAACTCGCTGTCCGAGTAGCTGCGGGCTAACAGGGCGAGCCGGTCGTGCGGTTCCAGAATGAAGCCGGCCGGCGGGTTCAGAAAAGGCCGGAAGCCTGCCGGTCCACTCCGCACCACTCCCAGCACGACCGCGTCCGGAAATGCGGCTGCCAGATCCTGCACGCGCGCGCCCGCTAGCCCGGGGCAATGGCGAATGTAGATCTCGTTGCCGCGCCCGTGGGTGAGCAGCTCGGAATACACACCGGACAGACCGGGGTGGCGTACGTTCTGCACGATCAACCGGCTGATGAAGAGGTCGCTGGCGATGATCTCGATCGAGCCGTCGTACGCGCCACGGGCGATGGTGTCTTGGCGCGCGTCCATGATTTCGGCCACCACCGCCGGCAGCCCGGCACCTGCGCGACGGGCCGCCGGGTGGCTGCTGATGGAGAGCAGCGTCTTGATGGTGCGGGTATCGGTTGCACCCGCTGCGGCATGCGCGGGTGGCTGCGATTCCTGCGGCTTCTCCCGCTCCGGGCGCGAGGCATCCGTAGTGCCCGCGAAGTCGGCCCCGGGAACCACAATCGCCGCCGCGTTCAGAAAATCTACGCGCTCGAGGTGCTCGATGCGGAGCGGCGTTCCGGAGCGGAAGATGACCTGATCCTCCGTCCACAGCGCTCCTAGCCGCTCACGCAGTTCGTGAACGAGCTCGAGGGTGAGATGGTCCACCAAGATGACGATGCGCAATGCGCGGGAGCCGCGGTTGCGCAGAAAGCGCCGCACGCGCCCTTCCGAAAGCAGCAGCTCCTGGACGATGCCCGCGGTTCGGTTCGTCCACCCGAGAATGAGGATGTGATCGCTGAGCGCAATGGGTGTCAGGCCGCTCTCGAGGTCCGCGAGCGTCTCGTTTAGCCACTGCGTCATGATCGCGATCAGCGCGCCTAGAAAGAGGACGTAGCCCAGAATCGTCAGAATCGTCGAGACGGTTCGCCGCGCCGCGCCTTCGTCATCTCCCAGATAGCCAGGATCGGTAAGCCGCAGAAATGCCCACCAAACGGCATCGCCAACGCCGCTGAACTCTTCGCCGAAGAGAAGCGCGATAAGCCCGCCGCAGAGCGCGACCAAAGCGATCAGCGCGGCGACGATGAGCAGGCGGTGGCGGGCGCCGCGCACCATCCACCGTTCGAGCGCGAACTTCGCCCGGTTCCTCAGCCGGCGCAGCAGCATGGCGGGCCGTTCGAGTGAGATGCAACAAAAAGCGCCCGGCATAGCCGGGCGCAAGAAAATTCGGGTCTCACCGCCTTCAGCGGCCGCTCGGGATGCGGAGCACCTCTCCCACCACGATCCTAGATGACCGCTTTTCATTCGCAGCTTTCAACTTCTCGACACTGGTCCCGTGGCGGCGG
>JBBSMO010000294.1:0-4166 GCA_038233155.1 Longimicrobiales bacterium | reverse complement strand
GCTGTCGGCCGTCCGCTCGTTCTTCCACTTTCTGCACGTGGAGGAGCTGATCGAGGTGAACCCGGCGCGGACCATCCGCACACCCAAGCGCGACCGCAGCCTTCCCGGCTTTCTCACCAGCCCGCAGACGGCCGAGGTTCTCAACGTGCTTGAGGCGCGCGCCATGGAAGGCGGCTTTCTGGCCGTCCGCAACTTGGCGATCGTCGAACTGTTTTATTCAACCGGCATGCGCCTGTCCGAGCTGCACGGCCTGAACTTGGACAACTTGGACCGTGTCGCGGAGCGCGTGCGGGTGCGCGGCAAGGGGCGCAAGGAACGCATCGTTCCGGTAGGCCGCAAGGCGATTGACGCGCTCCGGCGCTACTACCCGCGGCGCGACGAGAAGCTGGCCGCGAACGGGGGAGACCGGCGTGCTGTCTTCCTCGCGCAGGGCGGTCGGCGTCTCTCTGCCCGCCAGATCCAAAAGCTGGTGAGCGATACCCTCGAACGAGTCGCGGAGGGTGGTAAATTGTCTACTCACTCGCTGCGCCACACGTTTGCGACGCACATGCTGGATGCCGGGGCGGACCTGCTCGCCGTCAAGGAGTTGCTCGGCCACGCCAGCCTCAGCACGACGCAGATCTACACCCACACCTCGAAGGAGCGCCTGAAGCGGATCTACCGCCAAGCGCACCCGCGGGCATGAAGCAGCTCACCTCACCAATACTAATTTTGAACCCGAACGAGTCACGGTACGTCCTAGCTGCGCTCAGGATGACAACCCAGCGCGCGGCGGCGGGAGCTGATCGATGATTTCTGCACAAGTTCCGCAATTCCACGCGACGACCATTCTGGCCGTGCGCCGCGACGGTCACGTCGCCGTGGGCGGGGACGGGCAGGTTACCGTCGGGGAGACGGTGATGAAGTCGTCCGCGCAGAAGGTTCGCAAGCTGCAGAATGGCAAGGTGTTGGCGGGCTTCGCCGGTTCCGTGGCCGACGCCTTCACCCTGTTCGAGAAGTTCGAGGAGAAGCTCGAGCGCTACCCCGGAAACCTGTCGCGCGCCGCCGTCGAGTTGGCCAAGGACTGGCGGTCTGACCGGGTCCTGCGCCGCCTTGAGGCTCTGCTCGCCGTAGCGGATCGCGAGAACATGTACATGATTTCCGGGAACGGTGATGTGATCGAGCCGGACGATGAGATCATCGCGATCGGGTCTGGCGGCGCGTACGCCCTAGCGGCGGCGCGCGCGCTCAAGGAGCACTCGGCGCTGGCGGCGCCGGACATCGTCCGCCACGGTCTCGAGATCGCGGGCGAGATCTGCATCTACACGAACCAGAACATCGGAATCCTCGAATTGGATGAGGCATAGCACGCATGGAGATGACGCAGCAAACAGAAAAGCAGCCCGAATCGGCCGTGCCGGAGCCCGCTAGCGAGAGCGGGGACGAGGATCTCTGGCTCGAGGAGCTGACGCCGCGGCAGATCGTCGCCGAGCTGGACAAGTACATCGTCGCTCAGGAAGAAGCAAAAAAGGCGGTTGCCATCGCGCTGAGGAACCGCTGGCGGCGCCGGCACGTGGACGAGGACCTCCGCGACGAGATCATGCCCAACAACATCATCATGATCGGTCCCACCGGGGTGGGGAAGACGGAGATCGCGCGTAGGCTGGCGCGGCTGGCGGGTGCGCCGTTCATCAAGGTAGAGGCGTCCAAGTTTACGGAAGTAGGCTACGTAGGCCGCGACGTCGAGTCCATGGTTCGCGACCTGGTGGACTACGCCATCAACATGGTCCGTACGGAGCGGGAAGAAGATGTCGAAGAGGCTGCGGAGACTCGGGTCGAGGAGCGCCTGCTGGATCTGCTGATTCCCCCGGTCGGAGACGGCGCAAAGCCTCAGAGTGCTGCCGCCAAGGGCGCTGCCGCACTGCGGGCGTTCGTAGCGGGACCGCAGGGGCAGGTCGAGGACCGCCGGGCCGCCGCCGAAGACGAACAGAAGCCGCCGCCCGACGACGAGGAGCAGGCTGAGATGCGCGAGCGGCGCGAGCGAACGCGCGATAAGTTCCGCGCGCTGCTGCGCGACGAGAAGCTCGAGGACCGCGAGGTAGAGGTGGAGGTGCAGCA
Organism: Longimicrobiales bacterium; assembly: GCA_038233155.1. GTDB lineage: Bacteria > Gemmatimonadota > Gemmatimonadetes > Longimicrobiales > Longimicrobiaceae > JBBSMO01. Next base: position 2,069 of record JBBSMO010000294.1, on the reverse strand, counting down.
GGCGGTCGCCCTGGACAACATGATGGTCCCGATGGGCGGCATGGAGGGAATGGATTTCAACTTCACCGAGATGCTGCAGGACCTGCTGCCGAAGAAGACCAAGCGGCGGCAGGTGTCCATCGGCGAGGCTCGCCGCATCCTGATGCAGGACGAGCTCGACAAGCTGGTCAACATGGACGAGGTGATCGCCGATGCGCTCGAGCGCACCGAAAACATGGGCATCATCTTTTTGGACGAAATCGACAAGATCGCCGGGGAGCGCGGTGCCGCGGGCCCGGATGTATCACGCGAGGGAGTGCAGCGCGACCTGCTGCCAATCGTGGAAGGCTCCACCGTGCAAACCAAATACGGCATGGTCCGGACGGACCACGTCCTCTTCGTCGCCGCGGGCGCGTTCCATGTTTCCAAGCCGTCGGACCTGATCCCGGAGCTGCAGGGACGCTTCCCGATTCGCGTCGAACTCAAGAACCTTACGGAAGAAGATTTCGTGCGTATCCTCACCGAGCCTAAGAACGCGCTGCTGACGCAGTACCAGGCATTAGTGGCAACCGAGGGCGCGGTGCTGAAGTTCACCGATGAGGGGGTGCGCGCGATCGCCCGGACGGCGGCCACGGTCAACGCCCGCATGGAGAACATCGGCGCGCGGCGGCTGCACACGGTGCTGACGACCCTGCTGGAAAGCCACTTGTTCGACCTCCCCGACGCAGGCGACAAGGAAATCATGATCGATGAAACGGTCGTGCGAGACCGCCTCAAAGACATCGTTGAGGATGAGGACCTGCGGAGGTATATATTGTAGGCGCGCGGCCCGGGTCACGATTCGCGGGCGAAAGCACGAGCGGCCCGCTCCGGCAACGGAGCGGCCCGCTCGTGTTTCATCGCTGCCGGTCAATCCGGAAAGTTGACCGATTCGGCGCTTTCTTCGGTTGGCGGGTGGCCGGTCATGAGTTCGATCATGCCACTCATTTCGCCGCCCATAGCGTCCAGGCGGTGGAGAACGGCGCGGGTGTGGGCGAAGTCGAAGTAGTTGGCGACAGCGTCCTCGTCGGCGGGGTGCGTCTGGACGACCTGGTCCTCGAGCCGCGCGCGCAAGGTGTCGCAGATCAAGTTTACCGCCTCGCGAACGCGGTGCTGTTCGGCGAGGGTAGTGATGCTGAGATCTTCGGAAAGGCGCGGTACCAGTTCGTCGAGGAACGGAAGCGCTTCCGGCGGGGCGGCGACGGCCCCCTCGTGTGGGTGCTGCTCGACTGCAACCACCAGTTCGGCACCGGCGGCCAAAGCGCGCAGTTCCTCAAAGTTGCAGTGCAAAATCACAAGCGCCTCCTAGTGTTTTTCCTTCCCAAAGAGCAAGGCCTAGGCCAACATCGAACAGGCGGCCGATCTGCAGTCGCGCCATCCTTTTCCTATTACGTCGCGCGGGGCGAAAGGTGCCAACCGAAGTGCGAAACGACAGAAACGCTGCGTATTGCAGGCATCGGTTGTCGCACCAGGGAGACAATCACCCGCCGGATAGGGGGACAGCGCGTGCGCTATTCCAATGCGCCCGGCGGCAGCGCGGTGTCGGGCGGGGCAGCCGGCGCGGGGCTGCCGGGCAGTGCCGGCGGCGTTCCGCTGATGGTACCCGTTTCGGGCGGGGCCTGCGCGCCGGCAGGCACGGCAGCGCCCGCCGTAGCGGTCGGCGCGCGATCTGCCTGGACGGATACTCCGGGCGGAATTACGTAGCCATCATCTTCATAAACCGAGCTGTTGCCATCGCCGCAGCCGGCCACCAAGAGCAGGCACAGGCCGGCGCCCGGCAGGCGCGGTGAAAACTTCCGGGTCAAAGCTTGTCTCCAGCGTTCAGGTTCGGTGCGCGAGACCGGCCGCGGAATACTCGCGGTCCTCTGCTCCTTCGTGAGGATCATCTCCCATCAGCGCCGCTTTGGCGCGCCGGGCGGCGGCCAGCGCTTCGCCCGGAGTGTCAGCGAGCGCGGTCAGATGACCCATCTTCCGGCCGGCACGCGGCTCTGCCTTGCCATACAGATGCACCGCCACGCCCGGAACGGCAAGGGCCCGAGCGAACCCGGGGC
>JBBSMO010000293.1:0-4178 GCA_038233155.1 Longimicrobiales bacterium | reverse complement strand
CATCTCCCCAGTACTTTTCGATCCCGGCTTGGATCTGGTCTGAAACCACGGCCGGGACGTTTTCATCCGCCAGAACCCAAACGTCGTTCGAGAGCGGGAACTCTTCATTCCGCAGCGAGTGAAGGAACTGCGTATAGCGGCCGAGGGAGAGCTTAACGGCGGCCTCCTCCTCCGCCCCGAGAAAGCGCTTGACCGCGAAGCGGGGCGAGACCGTCGTACGAGTTGCCGTGCTCCCCGCCCACCGGTCCAGACGGAGACCCGGCTCAATGATCCATGCGTCGGCAGGCCGCCATTGCAGCGAGCCCCACCCGGAGAGGAGCGTCCCTTTGTCGGCGCTCTGATCGAAGGAGGTACCGCCCGCCTCGGCGAAGTTGTCGTACGAAATCCGCGAAAGTTCCAGCCCGGTCGTACCCGAGAGAGCGGGGCTGAACTCGCGCCGCAGATCGGTTCGGGCAAAGGCTTGCGAGATACCGCTGCCGAAGCGGGTGTCTGCGAAATCGGGGAAGCTGAGGCGCTCGGAGAAGCGCGACACGCCGACCCGGCCGTCCAGCAACCATTCGCCGAGGGGCTGCCGCAGGTGAGCGCCCGCCATGGTGTTTCCCCAGTTCCAACGCAGCCGGAGAATGCTTTCGTCGTCTTCCCCAGCGCCCGGCGGTGTGAAGTCGGACAGATCCAGCACATCGCCGCCGCCGTACGCGGTCAGGCGCAGGGTGCCGCCGCCAGCCGTGGGCAACGAGAGATGCGCCTGCAGATCGGTTAGATGGTAGGGAAAGTCAATGACGGGAGCGAGTAGTTGGTCGAAATAAGAGCGCCGCGCCGAAATCATCCAGGTGCCGGGGCCGCTGCCAGCCAGCAGTCCGGATGCCGAAGCGGGCAGCGCGTCGCGGAGCATCAGGCGCGACGCGAGCAGCGACACGCCGGCTGCCCCCTCGAATCCTTCGGGGGTGTCGTCTTTGGTTTCGATGTTCAGAACGGAGGAAACGCGCCCTCCGTATTCGGCGCTGAACCCGCCCGCGAACAGCTCGGCACGCGCGAGCGCGTCCGAGTTGAACACACTGAACAGGCCGCCCAGGTGAAAGGGGTTGAAAATAGGGAAGCCGTCGAGCAGAATCAGGTTTTGGTCCGCGGACCCGCCGCGGACGTTGAAGGCGCTCGAGAAATCGGAGGTCGAGATGACGCCGGGTAGCACCTCGATGGCCCGCAGCACGTCCGCCTCGGCGAGGCCAGGGAGCAGCTTCAACTCTTCGCCGCCGATCACCCGCGCCGTGACACCAGCCTCGTTCTCGAAGCGGGCGCGTTCCCGCTGTGCGTCCCGCCGCGCCTGTACATCTACGCCCTCGATCTCGACCGCGGCGATCTGCAGCTCGAAGTCCAGGCGCACGCGGGACCCCGCAGTGAGCGCTACTTCCCTATCACCGGCAGTGAAGCCGAGGTGCGCCGCCGACACCCGGTACCGTCCCGCACGCAGCGTCGCGAACCGGTATGTGCCCGATGCGTCGGACAGAGCACGGCTGCGCGCGCCGCTGTCGCTCTCCGTTGCCGTCACCAGCGCGCCTGCCACCGGCTGCCCCCCGTCTCCCGTGACGCGGCCGAAAAGCACGCCGTCGCTACGCTGCTGCCCCGAAACGTGCGGTCGCGGAGCCAGCAGGAGGAGAAATGCGAGCAGCCAACCCGCCCGGTACAACGAGAGCATGTGCGGAAGATCGGAGGAAGCCTGGATAGAATCGCAGAGGTACCCGTCGCGCGGGGTAAGGGGTCCGGCGAATTGCTCGCGCAAAGGCGCAAAGAACGCCAAGTTGAACCTTTGCGCGCGTCGCGAGCTGGCGAAAAAATTGGTGTATACCTGGTCTCCCTAACTCTGTCGAAGAGGTGATGGTGCCGAATTCCGACTTCTCAGCCGCGCGGCAGCGGCTGCTCGAGCTGCTGCTCGATCGCTCATTCCGCGTCGGCGACTTCACCCTTGCTTCGGGTGCCAAGAGCCGCTTCTACATTGACTGCCGCACGACGACCACGCATGCGGAAGGGCAGGTGCTCGTTGGCGAGCTCGGGCTGCGCGCGCTGCGCGATGCGGGGTTGCGCCCCTCAGCGGTCGGGGGGCTGACCATGGGTGCGGACCCGGTGTCGTATGCGATCGCCCATGCGAGTTGGGGCAGCGGCGACCCCGTCCATTCCTTCGCGGTGCGCAAGCAGGCGAAGGAGCACGGCACCGGCCGCCGCATCGAGGGCTGTTTCCGTCCGGATGATGAGGTGGTGATCATCGAGGATGTGATCACCAGCGGCGGCAGCGCCTTGCGCGCCTGCGACGCCGTCAAGGCGGAGGGCGGGAAGATTCTCGCGGTGCTCGCATTGGTAGATCGGGAAAGCGGCGGCCGGGCCGCGATCGAGGCGGCCGGCTACCGCGTGCTGTCACTCTTCAGCGCTGGCGAACTGCTCGGGGCGGCCGGTCCGGACAGCGGGTAGCGCTCGCGAAGCAGAGGCCGTAGCTCAGCGAGTTCGGCACGCGCGATACGGGCTTCCTGAGCGCTGCGGTTCAGCCCGGCGAGCACCGCTTCCCGCACCTGGTCCGTGGTCAGCCCGCCGCGCAGGCCGAAGGCGCCGCGCCAGCGCGCGATTCGCGTCTGCCACTCGCGTTGCGCCTCTTCGAATGCCGCGGCGGAAGGTTCGGCACCGAGATTCGCGGCTGCGTCCATCCACAAGGCATCGATCGCCTGCGACTGCACGCGCGCTCCCCAGCCCGCATCGTCCAGCCGGGCGAGCTCCGCGGGCGCGCCCGTGCGCGGGAGGGCGGCGTCCAGCGCGAAATCGCGCGCGGTGTATCTGCCACCCGGCCATTCGGCGAGCACCAGTGTATCCGGCGCTGCTCCTTGCTCGTACAGTTTCCTCGCCGCCACTACGGCAGGCGGATTGAGCGACAGCTTGGTCGCCTGCGCTGCCGCCCACACCTGCATTTCGCTCGCGGCCCGCGCGCCGGGTACGAGCTGGCTCAGCAGGCGGCTCCGGTCCGCATCGGCAAAGGGTGCGGGTTCCCGGCGGTCCAGCCTGAGCACGTGAAAGCCGTACTGCGTTTCGACGACCGGGCTCGTTTCTCCTTCCTCGAGAGACGCGGCGGCCGCCCAAAAAGGTTCGACCCAGGTGCCTTCGCGCCCCGGCTCTAGCAAGCCGCCCCGTTCGGCGGCGCCCGGCTCCTCGCTGAATTCGCCCGCTAACGCCGCGAATGATTCGCCAGCAGCCGCACGCCGCTGCACCTCTTCGGCGATACGGCGTGCCTCAGCCCGGTCCGCGGCGGCCGCCCACGCGGGCGCGAGGCGCACCACATGGCGGACGGAAAGTTGCACCTCGGGATCGGATTCGTACGCCGCGCGGAGCGCGGCGCTGGCGATCCGCATCTCTCTGGCGGCGATCTCGAGGGGGAGCACCGCCATCACTTCGCGGGCGGCCGCCCGCTCCGCCAGCGGCTGGACCAGAGACTCCGTCGCGCTGTCGCGCGCTGCCACCGCCAGCCCGCCGATGTCGCCCAGCGACTGGAGCTGCGCATCTGAGAGACCGGCGACCTCGCCCGGGGAGAACGCCAGCTCCCCCACCCGCAGTGCAGCTTCGGGTTGGCTGTCGCAGGCGACCAGAAGCAGTGCGGGCAGCAGGAGCTGTCCGGTTCGGAGGCGGAGCAGTGGCATGGCAGCGGACGGTATGGCTGTAGGCGAGCGTTGCGAACCTAGCGAACCCGCCCGCACTCCCGGTGCCACGGGAACGGCGGGCCCGTCGGGCAGCACCCGGCAGCGCCCCAGGCGGTGGCGGTTCAATCCAAAATCCAGAAAACGCAATCTATCATTATCTCAAGCTTTCGCTGCGGCAGTTGACCCGCCCCGGCCAGGGCAACCACATTCAAGCCACAGACATCCTGATCCCTTTATGCTCCGACAATGATCATCACCCTCTTGTTCGCCGCCTTCTCGGCCCCGGCAGCCCCGGACACAACCTACGCTCCGGGTGTCGATTACCGCATCGAAGCCTCGCTCGATGAGGCGACCGACGTGCTGCGGGGCCGTGCGCGGCTGCGCTACACCAACCGCGCTCCCGTGCCGCTCGACACCCTCTACTTCCATCAGCACCTGAACGCCTTTCGCCCTAGCAGCGCCTGGGCGCGGCGCGAGCTCGAATACGGCACCCGCCGCTTTCAGGAT
>JBBSMO010000292.1:0-4184 GCA_038233155.1 Longimicrobiales bacterium | reverse complement strand
GGCACCGGCGCTCAACCTGCCGGTGGTGCAGCCCGCTGCCGGCAGCGATGTTTATCTTTCGATAGATCTTGACATGCAGGAGATCGCGGACGCCGCCCTTCGGCGGGCCATCGCCGGCACTGGCGCCGTGGGCGGCGACCTGATCATCTCGGATCCGAACAGCGGCGACTTGCTTGCGGCGGTATCCCGCCGCAAAGGTGGCTCCCGGACTCTCAGTGTCATCACAGAGCCGTATGAGCCCGGCTCCACTCTCAAGCCGTTCTACGTGGCAACTCTGCTGGATGCCGGCCGGGCTGGGCTGGATGAAGAGGTCTTCGCCGAGAACGGCCGGTGGCAAGACCCGGCCGGCCGAACCATTCGCGATGTTCATCCGTACGGCTGGCTCACCTTGCGAGACGCGCTTCGCGTATCCAGCAACGTGGGAATGGCCAAGTTTGCCAGCCGGCTGCGCCCTTCGGAGCAGTTCAGTTTTTTGCGGGCGGCCGGGTTCGGCACCCCGACGGGCATCGAGTACCCTGCCGAGTCTGCGGGCCGGCTGCGCCCGCCGGACGAGTGGTCCAAGATGAGCCCTGTGAGTCTCGCCATCGGCTACGAAATTTCGGTGACCCCGTTGCAGCTCGCCGCAGCGTATGGAGCACTCGCGAACGGAGGGGTGCTCATGGAACCGCGCCTTGTGCGCCAAATCCGGCACCCGATTACCGGCGTCACCTACCGAAGCGAGCCGCAGCCCGTGCGCCGCGTTTTCACCAAGGATGTCGCTAGGCAAATCACCAGCGTCTTGGTCTCGGTGGTGGATGAAGGCACTGCCCGGCAGGCGTCGCTGAGTAACTTTCAAGTTGCCGGGAAAACAGGCACAGCGCGGCGCACCGGCAGTGGCGGGCGCTACGAGGCGGGGAGTTACACCGCCAGCTTCGCCGGCTACTTTCCCGCCGTAGATCCGCAGGTAGTGATACTCGTAAAGCTAGATGAACCGAAAGGGGCGTTCTACGGCGGTCTGACCGCTGCACCTGTCACGCGGGAAACGCTGCAGGCGCTGCTCGCGGCCCATGCTGCGCCCCTCGCCGGTGCCAGTCTCCTGGCTACCCGTGCGGGCCGGAGAACCGGTGGCGTCGCGTCGCCGGTCGCACCGGTAGAAACGATCGAAAAAACGGCATCAACCACGGTCGTCCTGGACAGCATACCGCCCGCGGGGGTCGGCGCGGGCGTTGAACCAGAAACGGCGGCAGTGCCCCCCGTGGCGGGATTGCCGCTGCGCATTGCGGTGCGCCGCATCCATTCCGCTGGCTTCAATGTCCGCCTGCGGGGGCGGGGCGATGTGGTGCGTACGAAACCCGCCGCGGGAACTGTGCTCGTGTCGGGAGATACGGTCACCCTGGTCGCTGGCGGCAAGTGATCAGTCTCGCCGCCGTCGAAGCGCGATTGCGGGCTCATGACCTGCTTCTGGAAGGAGCCCCGGGTGCGACCGCGGAAGCCATCCACACGAGGGACATCACCGCCGACTCGCGCCAGGTCCGCCCTGGCTCCCTGTTCTGCGCCATCCGCGGCACGGAGGTCGATGGCCACCGCTTTGTTTCCGCGGCGGCCGCTGCCGGGGCCGCCGCGGCTCTCGTCGAGCAGCGGCAAGAGGGTGTTGCGCTCCCCCAGCTAGTCGTTGCCGGCGGCCGGGCTGCCGCCGCGCACGCCGCGGCTGTCGTGTTGGGCGAGCCCTGGCGCGAGATGCTCCTCCTAGCGGTAACCGGCACCAACGGGAAAACTACGACCGCTGCAATTCTCCGGCACCTCCTGGCGAGCCGTGGCCCCGCCTCGTCCGTCGGGACGTTGGGAGCGATTGGCCCGGACGGCGAGACGCTGCCCGGAACCGCCGGCCTCACCACTCCCGGACCGGTCGAAATCGCGCGCGTGCTCGGGAGGCTCGCCGGGGCTGGCGCTCGGGCCGTCGCTATGGAGGCGTCTTCCCACGCCCTCGACCAAGACCGTCTGGCCGCCCTGTCCTTTGGAGCGGTGCTCTTCACCAATCTCACCCGCGACCACCTCGACTATCACCCCTCGATGGAGGAGTACCGCGCCGCGAAGCTGCGGCTGCTGGATCTGGTCGCCAGGGACGGAACCGTCGTAGTCAACGCGGATGATGGCGCCTGGGACGGCATCCAGCCGCCGCCGGGAGGGCGTCTGGTTACATTCGGCTCCGCGGCCGGCGCGCTCATTGCCGCGCGAGCTGTCGCCCGCGCCCAAGACGGAACCCGCTTCAGGCTGATGACGCCGGACGGCCCGGCCACCGTGCGGCTGCCTCTTGCAGGGGATTTCAACCTTGCAAATGCGCTGGGCGCCTCCGCCGTTCTCTGGTCGTTGGGTTGGCCGGTGCACGAGATCGCGGAAGGGCTGTCTACCTTGCCCCAGGTGCCGGGCCGGTTGGAGCGCGTGCCTGGTCCCGGCGGAATCGCGGTATATGTCGACTATGCCCACACTCCAGATGCGTTGCGGCGCGCACTACAGGCGCTCCGCCCCTTCACCCGTGGCCGCCTGATCGTGGTGTTCGGCGCGGGGGGCGACCGGGACGGCGGCAAGCGGCCGGAAATGGGCGAAGCGGCGGCAGCAGAGGCCGACTTCAGCGTGGTGACGTCGGACAACCCCCGAACGGAGCCGCCCGAAGCAATCATCGGGCAAATTGAAGCTGGCATGGGTGCTGCACCGCGAGAGCGAATCGCGGACCGGCATGAGGCCATCGAGCACGCCCTGCAGATTTCCCGCGCCGGAGATGTGGTCCTGCTAGCTGGCAAGGGTCACGAAAGCTACCAAATTCGCGGAGAACGATCGTATCCCTTCGACGAGCGACAGATCGTGCGCGACTATCTGCAGGCAGCCCGGAGCAGCCGTTGACACCCTTCCGCTGGACCGGCGACGCCGTAACCGCCGCACTCGGCGACGAGGTGCGCGCCATTTCTGGTGCACCTCCGCCAGGCGGTTTCGAGCGCGTTCGGACCGACACGCGGACTGTCGCGCCCGGAGACCTGTTCGTCGCACTCTCCGGCGAAAACTTCGACGGGCACAATTTTTTAGCAGAGGCGGCCGGCGCAGGAGCAACAGGTCTGGTGGTGTCGAGGCGGCCTGAGGGTGGTGCCACCCATCTACCGGTTTGGGTGGTGGACAATACCTTGCGCGCACTGGGGCGGCTGGGTCGCTACCGGCGCCGTGCGCTTGACGCCAAGGTGGTCTGCATCACCGGCACCAACGGGAAGACCACGACCAAAGATTTGGTGCATGCGGCATTGTCGGCCGCTTTCAAAGTTCACGCGACGCAAGGAAATCTCAACAACCAAATCGGGGTCCCGCTCACCTTGCTTGCCGCTCCGGATGACGCGGAGGTGTTGGTCGTCGAAATCGGTACCAACGAGCCGGGCGAGATTGCGATCCTCACCGCCATTGCCGAACCAGACGCGGGGATCATCACCGGCGTCGGGGAGGGGCACCTCGAGAAGTTGGGCAGTGTGGCCGGCGTACTTGCGGAGAAGACCGCGCTGCTCGCGGGCCTTCCCGCCGCCGCGGCCGCCTATGTGGCCGAGTTGCCCCCCGCGCTCCCCGAAACGGCCAAGCGGTTGCTGCCGCGCGGCGAGGTTCACGTGGCGGGCTTCGGGCCTCAGGCAGATCTCACTGCCGACGGAGGCGAGGACGGGATTGAAGTTCTCGCGGACGGCACCACCCGCTGGTCCTGGGCGGGCACGGGGTTGCGCCTTCCCCTGCGCGGGCGCCACAACGTTCGCAATGCCCTTCTCGCGCTCGGTCTTGCCCGGGACTGGGGAGTGACACCGGCCGCTGCGGCTGCCGCCGTCGAGCGGATGCCGGCGCCCAAGCTGCGCGGCGAATGGCGCAAGGTTGGCGGCGCTTTGGTCATTGCGGACTGCTACAACTCGAACCCGCCGAGCCTTGCCGCCGCGGTCGATCTGTTAGCGTCGCTTCCTGCCGGCGGCGACAAGATCCTCGTAGTGGGAACCATGCGCGAACTCGGGGCCGAGAGCGAGAGTCTGCACCGCGAAGCCGCTGCTGATTTGCGCGGCCGCTTAGGCAATGGCATTGACCGCATTGTCGCCACGGGCAGCTTCGTCCCGTTCTTTCCGGACGAGTCCGGCGGCCGGATCATTTCGGAATCCGACCCCCTCGCGGCTTGGGAAAAGCTCGCCCCGCAGTTG
>JBBSMO010000291.1:0-4190 GCA_038233155.1 Longimicrobiales bacterium | reverse complement strand
TCGATTTCGTCGGTGATGCGGATCAGGTGATCATGCACATCTTGAAAATAGGCGTACATATCACCCTGCAAAAAGGGAACGTCGCGGCGGAGCAGAGAGCCTACCACATCCCGCTGAGGTGCTACGACCCGCCGGAAGAGCACCAGCTCGCGCCGCAGTTCGAGAATATCCTGCATCACCACTTCACCGCCGTTCTCGAGTACACGCGTTTCGATCTGCTCGGTACGGTCCGAAAAGTGGTCTAGGACGGGAAAGATGTCGTCCACCAGCGAATCCAGCAGAGCGTAGGTCAGTGCTCCGACGTTCGGGTAGTGCTTGGGAGCGGAGCGCCAGAGCGCGACCAACTCCTGCACTGCAGAGATCGGTTGGTCGTGGACGGTGACGATGTACGACGCGCCCGCGAACACGTGCAGTTCGTGAAGCGCTACCCGGTTGCGCGCTGCATTGAAATCTGCAGCGTAGAAGACGAGGAAGATGTGTTTAGGGTAGCGCTCGACCTTGGCGCGCTGGCGGCCGCGGAGACAGTCCTCTACCGCGAGAGGATGAAAACCGAGATCCTCGCGCAGGAATGCAGCCTCTCCGGCGCCCGGCCGCAGAATGTCGATCCAGGTGATGCCGGTCTCAGCTTCTGCCACCTGGGCAGACGGGGGGTCGGTTATACGCCTCGCCGCTTGGGCGACGGAAATTGCGTGGACGCCGCTCGGCAGCCAAGCGTACGCCCGTACACGCGGTGCGGTTTGCTGCGCCGCGCCGCCAGCGCTGCCGTCGGCAGACGGCAGCGGCGTGCTATCGGTTGCGGCGCCGCTCAAAGCCTGGAATCGTATCCGTGAGGCTGGCAATCACGAGCAGCCCGACGCCGCCGAAAAGGTGAGGCTGCCAGACCCGCTGGTCGAAGCTGAAGAGCCACGGCGAAGCGGCGAGAAAGAGTCCGGCGCCTGCATCGAGCCAGAGATGGAGCGGGATGCTGAGTTTGCGCACCGCTCCCAGTTCGTAGGCGGTGAAAAGGCTGTAGGCGATGATGGCAACGCCGATGGCGATCGGAACCCACATTGCCGCCCCGCCGGTAGCGAACCCGAACAGAAAGGGCGCGGCGGCGAGCGCGAGCCCAACCAGGTAGTCGGCCACACCGTGAAGCTTGGTGTTGAAGAGGCGCATGTCGGAGGAGGAGGGTTGGTGTGAGTAGGTGCCGCTACAAGGGCGTCAGCTCCAGCGTTCCAGAACTCCGGCGGGGGGCGGCCCGTCGAACTGGCCAGGGTGAAAGGCCCGCGCAAGCGCCTCCATCCCGTCGATCAGGCGGGGACCGGAGCGGTTGAAAAAGGCGCCGTGCCCCACCCATGTACCGCCCGCGAGCGCCCGCGGCGCCACCCGTTCGAGCGGCTCGCGGTGCCGGGCTGCATCGGCGCGGGCCTGCCCGAGATTGTAGCCGCAGGGAAGCAGCAGCAACAGATCGGGATCCAGGCCGGCCAGCCCCGTCCACTCGGTCGCGCGGGACGGCTCACCTGCCGCGCCCGTCAGGCATTCGGCTCCCGCCCCTTCGATCATCTCCGGGAGCCAGTGGCCGGGCGCAAAGGGCGGGTCCAGCCACTCGAGCGCCAGTGCACGCGGGCGCCGGCCGCTGTGCGCGCCGGCGCTAGAGCGGATCGAATCGATGCGGCTCTGCAGCCCCGCCACCACCTTCCGCCCTGAAGTCGAGGCGCCCGCCGCGTCCGCGACCTGCTGTACGGTGGCGAGCACTTGGCCCAGCGTGTGAGCATCCAAGGATACGACCTGAGGCTGCCGCGGCAGCTCCGCGATGGCCGCTTCCACGGAGCCGGCCGGAACCGCACATACCTCGCAGACCGCCTGCGTCAGGATGATGTCCGGCCGCAGCTCCGCGAGCCGCTTCACATCGATTTCGTACATGCTGCCATGGCTCTCCATGGCCTCACGTACGGCGGCGTCGATCTCTCCGCTCTCCATTCCTGACGGGTCGAATCGCGAACGGCTCAGCCGCGGCAGAGCCAGCGCTTCAGGCGGGTAGTCGCACTCGTGCGAAATCCCGACGAGTGCGTCTTCCAGACCGAGCGCATACACAATCTCTGTAGCGCTGGATAGCAGCGATACGATGCGCGGGGTGCCGCGGCGGCCGCTCACCGGTCCTCTGCGGTGAAGGCGCGCTCCGCTCCAGCATCTCCACCTCGTGACCCGCCCCCCCGCTCCGGATCCGGCAGCGACCGCACCGGCACCATCGCGAGATCGTAGAGCCGCCAATCCATGGCTTCGGCTTCCCGCGCCGCCTCTTCGAGCAGGGCCAGCAGATCCGGCGGCTCGCCTGCCGGAACGACAAAGGCCTCACCGGTGAGGACGTGACCTTCCTCACGGAGGCGGATGTCTGCGTCGCCAATCCAGCTCCTTGTGCGCAGCGCGGTCCGGATCTGGTCCGGCAGTGGGTCCGGCTCTCCGTCCTTGACGCGTGCCGGCTGCCGGTCCATAAGGTCCTTGACTGCGCTGCTGAGGTTCTTGGTGCCGTCGTGCAAAACATCCAGCGAGATCAGCGCGGCCGCGGCGACATCTGCCCACCAGAGCCCGAAGCCGATGCCGATGATGCCGCCGATTGCGGCCAAGCCGGTGAGCCAATCCGCCTTGTTCATGTCCGCATCGGCATGCAGGACCTTGTCGTGCAACTCTTCCGCCAGGGGCAGCTTCATCCGCCCGAGGATAACCGGGGGGATGACGCTGTAGACTAGGGCGGCGATCATCACCCACCCGAGCCACACCTGGTGCCCGAAGATGCGCATGGTGCCGATGGTCGGGTGTTCCGCCTTGATCAGGCTCATCGAGGACTCGAAGAGCAGAAAAGCCCCCATTCCGAACAGAGCCAGCGCCGCGCACAGATGCGCGATCGAGATGGCCCGATGGTAACCGTAGGGGAAGGCGCCGTTTGGCTCCTTCTGCTCAACCCGCCGCGCGATTAGAAAGGCGATGGGCGGCACCAGGCTGAGAATGTCCTCGAACCAGGCCGTCTTCACCGCCTGCGACGACCCGAGCGTGAAGTACAGCAGCACGATGATCGAGATCATGAAGGCGATTGTCGCCCATTCGAGGCGCACCGCCCGTCTCAGCTTCTCCTGCTTGTCCGGCGGGAGCCGGTAGGCCTCGCGCGCTCTCAAGGTCTCGTGCGGGCGAGTTCGCCCTCGATTTCCCCGCTCTGCCCATCGAGAAACCGCTCGAGGCGCACGAGAAAGGCGTTTTCTCCCGGCGGCACCGCCATCACGTGCGCGCGCCGGTAGAGGATGTGATCGCCGGGTTGCAGCCCCAGCCGGCGCAGCTCCCATTCGGGCGCGGCGACCGGGCCGTCGGCGGCGCTCAGGTCGGGCACGCGCACCGGCACCGCACCTTCATCTTCCAAGTACTTAGCCGTAGCGCTGCCCTCACGAACCAGGACGCGAACGCCATTCAACCGGCCGGCGGCGGCAAGCGTACCGGCGGGAGCGCCAACTACAACTTGCGAGGTGAAGTACGGGGTGGTGAACCCGAGCCGCTTGCTCCAGGGAGAGCTTCTGGTGAGGCCGCCGATGACGAGGTCCAGCTCGTGCCGCTCGAGCGCGGCCAACAGCTCGCCCTCAGCACCAAAGTTCCAGCGTACATCGGAACCGAGCGAGGCGGCAAAAGTCTTGGCTAACCCCGCCTCGACGCCGGTGGCAACCTCTCCCTCACGCACTGCCCAGGGCTCTGCGATGATCGCTCCTACGCGAAGGGTACCGCCCGTGACCCGGTCCAGCGTACCCTGCGGGTCCCGCGGCAGGTCACAACCCGCGAGCCCGCCCAGCAGCGTTCCCGCCAGCAATAGCCACGGCAGCCGCATAGGTATCCCCGCCTCGGGCAAAGGAACGGAACGCTCCAGCGCTAACCTGTCTGGCCGGAGAGGGAGGCGCGCGGACCAGGGGTGAGCATCGCGTTCAAACGTCAGCCGTAGCTCGCTCGGGTGCGGGCACCGCGACAATCGCGGATTCTTCCGCGGCCAGCGAGGCAGGCGAAGGCAGCAACGGATATGAGCGGGCGTACCATAGATAGCAGGCAACGAAAACACCTAAAAAGCCGAGGCCAATGCCGATTTCGGTAAAGCCGAGCGGGAAGTGCGTGGCCTCTTCTTCCCAGAAGGACGGTACGATCAGCATGAAGCGCTCGAGCCAATGCCCCACGAGGATCAT
>JBBSMO010000290.1:0-4213 GCA_038233155.1 Longimicrobiales bacterium | reverse complement strand
GGCACGGGCGGCGGCACCACGGGCGGAACGGGTGGCGGAACGACCGGCGGCACGGGTGGTGGCACAACCGGCGGCACGGGCGGCGGCACCACCGGCGGAACCGGTGGCGGAACGACCGGCGGAACGGGCGGCGGCACCACGGGCGGAACGGGTGGCGGAACGACCGGCGGAACCGGCGGTGGCACCACCGGCGGCACGGGTGGCGGAACGACCGGCGGAACCGGCGGCGGAACGACAGGCGGCGGAGGAACCGGCGGATCGTCGGGTGGCAGCTCATCCGGCGGATCCAGTGGCGGCGGCGGCTCGTCCGGTGGATCATCCGGCGGCGGCTCAGGCGGCAGCGGCAGCTAGTTCCGCAAGTGGCTTTATTTACAATCGAAGGGCAGGTGCGAATTCGCGCCTGCCCTTATTCGTTTGCCGAGTGGTTCGGATTTCCCGTATTTAGCCCGGCCCATGAACCCGGCTATCTATTGGGAACGATGGGCTACTCCTCGTCTCCGAATCACAAGACTGCCGCGACGGATTGACCGTCAACACGACGCGGGCGTCACAACTACACCCCCGTCGGCCCGCGGACGAACGGTTCGATCCGCCGAAGTTCCGCCCGCGCCATTTCGACTTCGCGCTCCCCGTGCAGCCGCGCCGCGGCGCGGATCAGCAGCTCCTTCCCGCGGTCGTACTTCCGCAGATACCGCGCATAGATTAGCCCGAGCATCAGCTCGACCTGTTCGACCTGCTCGAAGTTCCCGTAGTGCGTCATGAACCGCTCGTAGGCCTCGGCCGCCTCCTCGTAGAGCTGCTGGCTGGCGAGTTGGTTGGCCACTTCCAGCTGCGCTTGCCGTGAGAGCACCTGCTGCGGATCGAGCCGGATCAACTCCTGAAACAGCAGCGCCGCGTGCGGGTGGTTGTGGTGGGCCAGCGCTTCGCTGATCTCGGCGCGCAGATCCTGCATGCGCTGAAGCGACGGGTCGACGGGGTCGTTCGTCGGTTCCGGGCGCACCCTGGGCAGGTAGCCGAACGGATCATAGCCCTTGCTGACGAGATCGCGGTATTGCCGGCGCTTGTTCCACCGCTGCATGAGCGCGAGGACGTCGAACTGGTCGCGCGGCAGCAGTTGGACGGCGAGCATCCCGAGGCAAACACCCGCACCGAGCAGCGCTCCGCTGATGTGAGCAAAATGCGCCACGTCCCCCGCCCCCCGGTCAGCCGTGAACGGAAGCAGGAGTTCCTTGACGAAGAACAGCGCGACCAACCACATACCGGGCACTTCGAACGTCCCGACGAAAAACAGCAGGTAGATGATCGTGACGTTCGACCGCGGGAACAGCACGAGGAACGCGCCGGTCACCGCCGCCACCGCGCCGCTCGCGCCGTAGAGGATCGTCGACTCCGTCAGCACATGTCCGATGCCCGCGAACACCCCGCCGGCCAGATAAAAGCCGAGGTATCCGACGTGACCAAGCCGGTCGTTGACGTTGTTGCCGAAGATGTAGAGGAACAGCATGTTCCCCAGCAGATGCCAGATCCCGCCGTGGAACAGCGAGTACGTGAAGTAATCCGCCAGCCCCGGGTCGCGCGCCCAAAGCAGGTACGGGTCCATCGCCTGCGCGTCGCGCCGCGCGATCATGAAGACGGCGATATTGAGAAGGATGATCCCCCAGTTCATCCAAGGCGTCGATCGCAGCGGGCTGTCGGTGCGGATGGGGAGGAGCATGGGTGAGGATGAATGGGATGCTGGGATGAGGGGATGAAGGGGTGACAGAATGAGCCGTATCACCCCCTCACCTTGTCATCCCTGCACCCCCACATCGCTACCCTGCCAAAGATCATCTGGGAAGCAAATCCGCTTCGTTCTTCTTCACCATATGCACCCGGCGCCCGCCGCGGGACCACTCGACGCGGTTCATGTAGGCTTCGATCAGCAGGATGCCGCGGCCGGAGCATTTGTCGAGGTTCTCCTCGAGCGTGGGGTCCGGGACGCAGTCGCGGTCAAAGCCCGGACCCTCGTCCTCAACCGTGATCTCAGTGACGGTCGGGGTGACGGTTGCCTCGATGTGCACGTTCTTCTTCAGGTCGAGCTTGTTGCCGTGCTTGATCGCGTTGATCAGCGCTTCCTCCAGCGCGAGCTTGATGGCGAACGTGCTCTGGCTGTTGAAGCCCGCTTTTTCGACGGCATCGAGGATGCGCTTCTGCACGTCGTGGCCGGCGGAGAAGTCTGAGCGGATGGTGAAGGTCATCGGTGCGTGGTTCGCGCCGGCTCCGCCGCGCTTTGCGTGCGTTGTCGCGGCGCCGCTGCGCTTGCCCTTGCCGCCGCTGTTGCTGTTCGATCCGGGCTTGGCCATTCCTCGACCGCTCCGTTGCAAGCAGTTAGGCAGCGGGCAGTAGGCAGAAAAACGCGGCTCTTCGTTTCTTCCTGCCCGCTGCCCGCTGCCTACTGCCCGCTCTTCATTACGTAAAGCTTGCCAGCGCATCGTCGCGCGTCGGGTGAATCTTGAACAGCTTGTTGAGCTTCGTGATGACGAAGACCTCGAAAATCTGCGGCTTGATGTTCGTCAGCCGCAGTTGTCCGTTGCGCTGCTTCACCCGGTTGTTGACGTCGATGAAAGCACCCAGCGCGGCTGAACTCAGATGATCGACGTTTGAAAAGTCGAGCAATACCCGGGGATTCTCGTCTTCCTCGATGAGGCCGATGAGACTCGATTTAATCGCGTCAATGTTGGCCTCGTCGAGGATCTTGTTGTTGGTGAACTCGACGATGCGAATGTTCTTCTCGTTCACCACCGAGATCGGGGGGATGGGTTCGGACATGCCAGTTGTTTCCCTGCGTGATCGCGCCCGCCCGGCGGAAGGTTCCGCGTCGCCCGCGCGGCACGACGTATCGGACGGGGGCGGAATTTCTCGTTCAAAATCCGACTCTGACAGTACGACCGGGCGAAAAAACTGTCAAGTTTGCGCCGCCCGTCGCGCGGGCCACCGGGTGCGTGACTGTTTCGGCGGTGTCCTCTTTCCCATTCGTACCAATTCGTGAGATTCGTGGGCAGATCTGATTTTCGACGGGCATCCGCAGAAACAGTCACGCACCCGCTATTGGGCCGGTGCTCGACAGGATTGCAATCACTGACGACAATCGCATGGATGGACCGCGCCGCCATTCTTCGCGACTATCGCGCCCTCCGCCAGGCATCGATTGCCCTTCACACACGTTTGGCCAAGACACTTACTTCACAGGACATCGGCATCGCCGCCGCGGCGCTGGGCATGCGTCGTGGCAAGAACATCGACCTGGAGACGGAGGACGAGATCAGCGTGCTGATGGATCACGCGATCTACGATGTCGTTCGCGATGGGCGAAATGCGGTGGACCGGCTTATCGAGGACGATCCCCCGCCGGAGGGTTCGATGGAGCTTCGCCTGCTGCATTCGATGCAGAAGGCACGCTATACGATCTTCGAGGTTCAGACTCCAATTCCGGGCTTTGGCGTACGGGGGTTGGAGGGACCGGAGAGAAATCCGGTCCTGCTTGTGGACCTGGGTTTCAGTGCGACGGCCGTTCCCGGACTCGTGCTGGCCACGCGGATTCACTCCCCGGGCGAAGGCTGGTGGGTTGCCACCGGGGCGGCGTTGCCGCTCAATCCGAAGGCGCTGACTCGAATCATCCGCGAGCTGTCGGACCACCAGCGGCGCTTCGGCGCCGAGCCGGCGGAACGCGAGCGCGCCGCGATGATCATTCGCGCCTGCGTCGCGTCCGGCGCTTCGCGTCAGATCAACTACGCAGCGCCCGGAGAACGCATCCTGCCAAAGGCGGCTTCGCCGACGCTGCGACCCTCGCCAAAAATCGGCCGCAACGACCCCTGCCCTTGCGGCAGCGGCAGGAAGTATAAGAAGTGCTGTGGCGCATGAGATGCCGATGCGCGCATCCATGATCGCCCCTCCCCTTGACTGTGAATCGGGTTCCCGCGTGGCAGGTGATATGCAACCACTCAGCAAAGAGGCTCGCAAACTCCTGCGAGAGGCGGCGGCGGAGGCCTATCGGCGAGAACTCGACCGCGCGTTGGAACCTCTACACGCCGCGTTCGCGCAATGGCGGCGCGGCGCGCTGTCGTGCTTTGACCTGTCCGACACCATTCATCGCTTCCACCAGGGCGCCAACCGCGAACTGTACCTCCGCTACGCCGACGGCGATCCCCTGTTCGCGGTGGCCGGCGCGGTTCAT
>JBBSMO010000289.1:0-4215 GCA_038233155.1 Longimicrobiales bacterium | reverse complement strand
CCGCAGCCCAATCGGCATCAAAGGTGGTGCGCAGTTGATGCTCCGTCACCCTGTTCAAGCGCTGAAGCAGACGGAATGTGATGCGGCGCCGCAGTTTATCTGCAATCCAGCACCCGGAACCGCCGGTGCCGACGCCTGCCAGGTGCGTGTGGATATCAATCCGGCGTTCCGCCGGAAGCGCGGGGTGCGGGGTACGGAGGGCGGAAGGGATGTTCGCTGCAGCGCTCACGAGCCCTCTTCCCTCGCTGGCGTCGTCTCCGGAACCCCGGTCAGCAAGCTCACGATCTTCGCTGTAGTCTGCCTCGCGAAAAAGGTAGTCAGGTGCGTGCCGCCTGGTATGCGCAGCAGCTCCGCGCCGGGGATCAGCCCCGCGAGCGCCTCGCCCTGCGCGACCGGGACCAGTCTGTCCCGGCCGCCATACACGAGCAGCACCGGTGTTGAAGCCGCGCGCGCCGCCTGCTCGAGCTGCAACTCGCCGAGCATGTGATTGACGGCGGTGACATAGCCAAAGCTACCCGCTGGCGCCACGCCCAGCCGCAGCGGGTAGAGGCCTCGCTTGAATGGCCCGAACGAGGGGATCAGCCCGGTCAAGCCCGCGTGTTCGCGCTGGCCGAGCGCCGTCAACAAGAGGCGGGGGCGCAGCTCGTTGAGCACAGCGCGCGCCGAAAATTGGACGTTCAGGGGCGCTGAGACCAGCGTTGCGGACGCGAGCTCGTCCGCCATCTCCGGCAGAGCCGCTAGACCGAGCGATCCCCCGAACGAGAGGCCGATCAGGTGTGCGGAGAGACCGGGCCGGTCCGCGACGGCCCAGGCGAGAGCTTCGGGGAGTATCTTGGCGGCTGCCTCTGTAGTGAGGCGGGTGGTGCTATTCCGGCCGTGGCCTGGCAGATCCAGAGTGCAAACCTCGAATCCTTCTTCGAGCAGCCGCTTGAACAGTGCGGGAAACCCGAACAAGGAATCGTTGCCAGCCCCGTGTGCGACTAGTACGATGCCGCGCGGTGCCGCGGCCGGAGACAGCCGGTAGGCGACCGTGCGCCCCGGCGCGCCTCGGAGGGGAAGCTCGAGGCGCTGCTGGCGCATCCCGCGGGAGGCGAGCCACTCGCGGAGCGCTCGCTCGTACCACGGCTCGTCACCACTCACGACGGAACCGACGGGCCTCGAACCTCGCCGCGAGCGGCTTCCTCGGCACCCGCGGGGGGCATGTGCGGCCCCGCTGGCGGCATCTTCCCCCGGGCGAAGTAACCCGTCTCTCCCGTGATGAGCCGCGCTCCCCGTTGAAAGGTAAGATACGAGTATGCCCACTGAATCATGACCACGAGGCGGTTGGCAAAGCCGATCAGGAATAGGATGTGGATGAAGAGCCACGCAAGCCACGCGAGCGCGCCCGAGATCCGAACGCGCCCGAACTCCGCAACCGCAGAGGCGCGCCCGATGGTCGCCAGGCTGCCTTTGTCCCGGTAATGGAAAGCCGCACGCTGCCGGTCCTCGATCGTCGCGCGGATGTTCGCGGCGGCGGCACGCGCCTGCTGCATCGCCACGGGTGCCACCCCTGGCAGCGGCTCGCCCGTTTGGTGCAGAAATGCCGCCAGGTCACCGATCACGAACACTTCGGGATGGCCTGGCACGGAGAGGTCCTGCTCGACCAACACTCGTCCCACCCGGTCTGTCGGGGCGCCGATGCTCGCTCCGAGCGGAGATGCCGCCACGCCAGCCGCCCAAATCACGTTTCGGGCAGCGATCCGCTCGTCGCCGATGCAGACGCCGCTCTCGTCGATATGTGTGACGACGGCGTCCGTCCGCACCTCGACCCCTAAACGGCGGAGCGAGGCCGCAGCACTCTCGGAGAGCTCTGGCGGGTAGGCAGAGAGCACCCGGTCACCGCCTTCGAGGAGCAATATGGTGGCGCTCTCCGACTGTATCCGGCGAAAGTCGCGGACCAGTGCGTGGCGGGCGATCTCCGCCATCGCGCCTGCAAGCTCGACTCCGGTCGGACCCGCGCCAACCACTACAAAGGTCAGAAGAGCTCGCCGCAGCCCGGCGTCAGGCTCCTGTTCCGCCGCCTCGAAGGCGAGCAGGAAACGGCGGCGAATGCCGATGGCGTCCTCGATCGTTTTCAGCCCGGGCGCGAATGTCTCCCACTCGTCGTGACCGAAGTATTGGTGGGTAGCTCCCGTCGCGACGATGAGGAAATCATAATGGATCCGGCGGCCATCGCCGAACACAACCTCCCGGCCCTGTG
The DNA here is from genome assembly GCA_038233155.1 of Longimicrobiales bacterium. Classification (GTDB taxonomy): domain Bacteria; phylum Gemmatimonadota; class Gemmatimonadetes; order Longimicrobiales; family Longimicrobiaceae; genus JBBSMO01. The sequence continues at coordinate 1,976 of JBBSMO010000289.1, read as the reverse complement.
TATCGATTTCCGTCACCTCCGCGAGCAGGACGCGGGTGTGCTGCTGCTTGCGGAGTACATGGCGGATGGGAGCTGCGATGTCGGCAGGTGACAACCCAGCGGTGGCCACCTGGTACAGCAACGGCTGGAAGAGATGATGGTTCCGCCGGTCGATCACCGTCACCCGCACCGCCGCCCGCTTCAGCGCCCGGGCGGCATAGAGCCCCCCGAACCCGCCGCCGATGATCACAACGTGCGGAAGAACCTCTGGATGCATGACTTAGGTGCGATGCAGATCGATTCGAATGCGGAGTGCGGAATGAGGACCAAACCGGCACGGCTCGCGGGCACTACTCGGTTGTCACCGCGTCGGCAGAGCTCCACCCGCCGCGGATCCGGCCGGTGCGTATTTCAGATCGGGGTGTCCAAAATGAAAGAAAGTGCGGGAGCGAACCAAAGTTCATCTCCCGCACTCATGCAACTACGTTCTCTCGCACGTTGCGTTACACCGGCACTGGCAGCAGCAAGCGGAAGGCATTGCGCGCGCGGTTCAGGCGGCTCTTTACGGTGCCGACCGGAATGCCGATGGCCTCGGCAATCTCCTCGTACGAGAGGTCATCTACCTCGCGCATGACGAAGGGCACGCGGTGGTGCTCGTCCATCTGATCGATGGCGATGTCGATTGCCTCGCGCAGCTCGCTGCGATAGGCGTCCCGCTCGGGATCCGCGCCGCGGGCCTCAAATTCGATAGGCCGCGAAGGGCTGCCGGATGGCGAGGTAGCGGGCCGCAGCTCGCTGAAGGCGGTTTCACGCCGGCGCGATCGGTTGCGAAACTCGTTCTTGAGCAGGTTGTTCGCGATGGTGTGAATCCATGTCGAAAACTTGCGGCTCGAATCGTAGCTGTCGCGCGCGCGGTGAATGCGCAGAAAGGTGTCCTGCGTCAGGTCCTGAACACGCTCTTCGTCATTGAGCCGCTTGCGCAAAAAGCCCTGAATACGCGGCTCGTAGCGCTCGACCAGAACGCTGAAGATCTCCGGCTCCCCCCCGTTGTAGCGCTCGAAAAGCTGCTCGTCGGAAAGGTCGGCGACCGGGACTGGGCGGGTGTCCGCACCGCGATTGGAACAGGGAAGCAGCGTCTTTTCGGACTGCTCGCATCCCCGCCGGGCTTCCTTCCGGCTACCCCTGGACGTGGTGTTGTTCATGCGCAGAATATAACCCGCTGTCTATCGTTTGTCGAGACTCTGCGGCACGTAAAGCACGGTGAATAACACCGCGGCCAGGCCAAGCTGCAGGTAGAAGGTGAGAAAGCGCCAGCCGCTGGTCGCAAGGCCGATCACCCGCCCCGGCAAAAAGGAACTGTAGATTAGGTAGAAGGCTGCCTCCGCGCCACCCGCGGCCCCGGGGGTGGGAATGAAGCCCATCAACGTAAAGACGACCCACTGGAAAACCCAGAACAAGACGGGGTCTACCGGTGCTCCGAGAAAGGCGGCGAGCGCCGATATCACGGAGTAGCGCGCGATCCACTGCACCGCAGTGAGCGACAGGGTGAGAGCCAACCAGCGCTTGCCGCGCCGCGCGATGAGGCGGAACACGTCACGGGCGTCTCGCAGGGTGCGGCGCAGCTTGCGGCGGCTGCGCCCGAGGCGCCATAGGGTGCGGCGCCGCAGCCGCCACCCGAAGCCGCCTCGCAGCACGAAACGTAGGGCAGCCGTCACCGCCAGCGCGATCAGCGCTGCTATGCCGAGCACGATCAGGGTGTTCGCGCGCAACTGAGCACCGATCTGCCGGAAAATTGGTAGCTCCCACGAGCGGGACCACCAGACGGCGGCAGGCAGGGCGATGAGAAAGAAGATGCCGTCTTCGAGCTGTGGCAGCAGGGTCAGCGACGCCGCGCGGCCCGGCCTGACGCCTCTCTGCACTAGCATCCCCCACTTCAAGAAGCCGCCGCCAACCGCGGTGGGGCTGATGGCGGAGCCGAGATCCACCGCCAGGGTGAT
>JBBSMO010000288.1:0-4219 GCA_038233155.1 Longimicrobiales bacterium | reverse complement strand
GGAGCGGCCGTTCCAGTCGGCCCACAGCACCGGAAAGTTGCCACCCTGGTACCCGCCCTCGCCGAGGTCCCACGGCTCGGCGAACAGCTTCACGCACGAAATGACCGGGTCTTGGTGGATGATGTCGAAGAAGGCGGACAACCGGTCTACCTCGTGCAGCTCGCGCGCGAGAGTCGATGCCAGGTCGAAGCGGAAGCCATCTACGTGCATCTCCTCAATCCAGTATCGCAGGCTGTCCATCACCAGCTTCAGCGTCTGCGCCTCCATCATGTTCAGCGAGTTGCCGGTGCCCGTGTAATCCATGTGGAAGCGCGGGTTGTCCGGCAGCAGCCGGTAGTACGTGGGGTTGTCGATGCCGCGGAAGGACAGCGTGGGGCCAAGGTGGTTGCCCTCGGCGGTGTGATTGTAGACGACGTCCAAGATGACCTCGAGCCCGGCCTGGTGCAGCGCCTTCACCATCTCCTTGAACTCGCGGACCTGCGCCCCATAGTCGCGCGCCCGTGCGTAGCGCCCCGCGGGGGCGAAGAAGTTGATGGTGTTGTAGCCCCAGTAGTTCCGGAGGCCCTTCTCGATCAAGAAGTAGTTGTCAACGATCTCGTGGACGGGGAGCAGCTCGATGGCCGTGACCCCAATCGAGCGGAGATGCTCGATGACGGCGGGGTGTGCCACGCCGGCGTAGGTGCCCCGCAGCTCTTCCGGTACCTCGGGGTGCAGCATGGTGAGCCCCTTCACATGCGCTTCGTAGATCACCGTCCGGTGCCACGGAACGTCCGGCGGTTCATCTCCCTCCCAATCGAAGGCGGGATCGATCACTACGCCTTTCGGAACGCCGGCGGCGTCATCCCGCTCGTCCATGACCGAGTCATCGGCGCCGCTGATCTCGTAACCCCACGGGCCTGCGCTCCACCCGACGGGTCCCGCGAGAGCTTTGGCGTACGGGTCGATCAGAAGCTTGAACGGGTTGAAGCGCAGCCCGCGCTCTGGCTCGTAGGCGCCGTCCATCCGAAACCCGTAATATTGGCCGGGACCGATGTCGGGAAGATACCCGTGCCAAACGAAGTTGGTGCGCTGCCGCAGTCGCACCCGGTGCGTCGGAGTGCGTGCATCCGGGCGGTCGAAAAAGCACAATTCGACCTCGGTAGCGTGGCGAGAATAGATCGCGAAGTTGGTCCCCGCTCCGTCCCAGGTCGCACCCAGGGGGTACGGGCTTCCGGGCCAGACGCGGGCAGGCGCAGCCCCAGAAGCGGGGAGATGTTCTGCTATCGTTGAACTCATGCGGTCTTTGCTTCGGGTTAGAAGATTTCGGCGGGCGATGCCTGGAAGCTCCCGGCGCAGGAGCGGCGCGCGTGCTTCTTGCGCGTGCGGGGACGGACGAATCGTGCACCGGCGGCTCCTGCCGGCAAGATCCCCCAGACCAGCTGCTATGTCGCCGGAGAAAGACGACGAGGCGTTACCCCGCCCGCTCGCTACGTACAGAGTGCAATTCAATCATCAGTTCACCTTCCGCGACGCGGCGGCGCTCGTGCCGTACCTTGCCGAACTCGGCATCTCGCATCTGTACGCATCGCCCTATCTGCGGGCGCGGCCCGGCAGCCTGCACGGGTACGACGTCGTAGATCATGCGGCGCTCAACCCCGAGGTCGGCAGCCCGGAAGACTTCGCCGGGCTTTCCCGCGTACTGCTTGAGCACGGAATGGGCCAGTTGCTGGACATCGTCCCCAACCACATGGGCATTAGCGGGGGGGCGAACCCGTGGTGGAATGGCGTGCTCGAGAACGGCCCCAGCTCCCGCTATGCGGATTATTTCGACATCGACTGGGATCCGGCACAGCCCGGACTGAACGACCGTGTGCTGCTGCCCATTTTAGGCGATCAGTACGGCCGGGCACTCGAGCGCGGAGAGCTGAAGCTCGGGTTCGAACAGGGAAGCTTCCGCCTCGACTACTACGAGACTCGTCTCCCCATCGCGCCGGAATCCGCCCGGCCGCTGCTCGAGGAGGCGCTGCTGCACATGCCGCCTGGCTCGGACCCGGACGGGCGCCTCGAGCTCGAGAGCATATCCACCGCGCTGGCACACCTGCCGGACCGCAGCGTGGCAGATGAGCAGAGCCAAGCCGAGCGGCGGCGGGAGCGGGTCGTCACGCGGCGGCGGCTGCGCGAGCTGTACGAAAGCTCGGCTGCGGTTCGCGCCGCGATCGAGGCAGCGATCCAGGTTTACAACGGCACTCCCGGCCGCCCCAGCAGCTATGACGCGTTGGAAGCGTTGCTCGATGATCAGGCGTACCGCCTCGCCTACTGGCGCGTTGCGGCGGAGGACATCAACTACCGCCGCTTCTTCGACATAAACGACTTGGCTGGACTGGCTGTCGAGCGGCCGGAAGTCTTCGACGCCGTGCACGAGCTGATCCTCCGGATCGTGGCTGAGGGGCCGGAAGCGGGCTTGCGTGTAGATCACCCGGACGGCCTCTACGACCCCGCGGGGTATCTGCGCCGGCTCGCGCGGGAGGCGTCGAAGCGCAACGCGGACGTCCGCCCCTACCTAGTCGTAGAGAAGATTCTAACGGGAGATGAAACGCTGCCGCCGGACTGGCCGGTAGACGGCACGGTGGGCTACGAAGCTTTGAACCGCATCACCCGTCTCTTCGTCGCAGGCGGCAATGAAACCGAGATGAGTGCGATTTACCACGGCTTCGTGGGCGGCTCTCCGCACTACGCGCAGCTCGTCTACGAAAAGAAGAAGTTGGTGCTGGATGCGGCGCTCGCCAGCGAATTGAGTGTGCTTTCGCACCTCCTGAACCGTCTCGCCGAGCAGAAGCGCATCTCCCGGGACTTTACCTTGGGTGCCCTCTCGGATGCGGTCCGCGAGATGATCGCCTTTTTTCCCGTGTACCGCACCTACATCGACGCCGAATCCGGCAGCGTGTCCGCCCGGGACGCCGAATACGTGCGGCGGGCGACGCAACTCGCGAAGCGCCGCAACCCCATCATGAGCGGGTCGGTTTTCGATTTCGTGCAGGGCCTGCTGCTGCTGCAGTGGCCGGGCGAGCTATCCGACGAGGAGCGGGAGCAGCACGCGCGATTTGTCATGAAGTTCCAGCAACTGACCGGTCCAGTGATGGCGAAGGGCGCCGAGGATACGGTGTTCTACATCTACAACCGGCTGGTGTCGTTGAACGAGGTGGGGGGCGAGCCGGCTGCATTCGGGCTCGAGCCCGCCGGCTTTCACCGCGAAACGCTCGAGCGCGCGATCCACTGGCCCGGGGCGATGAACACCACCTCGACGCATGACACCAAGCGAAGCGAGGATGTGCGGGCGCGGATCAGCGTGCTTTCCGAATTGCCCGATCTGTGGGCAGAGCGGGTGTACCGGTGGGCGCGGCTGAATGCGCGGCATCGGTCAGCGGCCCTCTCGCAACCAGCTCCGGATTCGAACGACGAATACCTGCTTTACCAGACGCTGCTGGGCGCATGGCCGATAGAAAACGCTGCCGCGGCGCCGTCTGCCGGGTTCATCGCGCGCATCCAGATGTACATGGAGAAGGCGACTCGCGAGGCCAAGGTGCACACGAGTTGGATCAGCCCCAACGAGGAGTACGAGGAGGGGGTCAAATCGTTTATCGAGCGCCTGCTAACGGAAGATGACGACAACATCTTCCTGGCGGAGCTGCGCGAGTTCGAGCCGGTCATCGCGCGGTGCGGGATGATCAACTCGGTGTCTCAAGCGCTGCTGAAGCTTACGCTGCCCGGGGTGCCCGATACCTACCAGGGGCAGGAAGTGTGGGACCAAAGCCTGGTAGACCCGGACAACCGGCGGCCGGTAGACTTCGCACGGCGCCGCGAGCTACTGGCGGCGCTGAAAACCGAGATCCGCGATGGTGACCCCGGCGCTCTTCCCGGACAACTGCTCCGTCACTGGCGCGACGGCCGCATCAAGCTGTTCGTTACGCACCTCGCCCTGCAGGCGCGTCACGAGCACGCACGTGTCTTTTCGCAGGGCGCGTACGTGCCGCTGGATGCCACCGGCAGCCAGGCAGAGCATCTGGTCGCCTTCGCCCGCCGCTATGAAGGCGGGCAGATCATCGTTGCCGTACCCCGGCTGGTGGCGACGCTCACCCGGGAGCACAACTTCGCCCCGCCGGCGGGAGCGGATACTTGGGGAGATACCGCCGTAACCGGCGACGGGGTCAAGGGGCGCTACCGCAACGTATTCACCGGTGAG
>JBBSMO010000287.1:0-4226 GCA_038233155.1 Longimicrobiales bacterium | reverse complement strand
CTTAGCTGCCGCTGCGCTGCTGCACCTGGCGGCGGTATTCCTCGCTCGCGTAGATCGCGATCTCTACGCGGCGGTTCTGCTGCCGGCCCCAATCCGAGTCGTTGCTCTGCACCGGCTCGAGTTCGCCTCGGCCCTCAACCCGAATCCGCTGCGGCGAAATCCCCTGCGCCGCAAGATAGGTGCGGGCCGCCTCCGCGCGCCGGTGCGACAGCCCGACGTTGTAGTCGTCCGGGCCGCGCGAATCCGTATGGCCGACGATCAGCACTTCGCTGCCAGGGTACTCGCGGAGACTCTGCGCAAGCTCCGTCAAGTTCTGGCGCCCAGCCGGCAGTACATCGGAAGAATCGTACGGGTACAAAACACCGTCCGGGAAAGTAACCTGGATGCCCTCGCCCACGCGCTCGACATCCGCGGCGGGAATGCTCCCCTCGAGATCGTCCGCCTGCTGGTCCATCTGGTGACCAATCACGGCGCCGGCCGCCCCGCCTAGGACCGCGCCGATAATGGCGCCCTTTGCCGTCGAACCGTTATTGTTGCCGATCGCGCCGCCCACTGCAGCGCCGCCAGCCGCGCCAATCACGGCGCCCTGCTCCTTGTTGTTCAGTCCCGCGCAGCCGGCCACCCCGGCCGAACCGATGGAAACCACCGCGAGGGTCGCGACCCACGAACGTGTCAGGTGTGTCATCTTGTTATCCTCTTTCTGTATTTACGTTTAGAGATTCCGCTCGCCTTCTCTTGAAGCAAACGCGATGCCGTTGCGGCTGGACGGAGCGCACGAGCGCGCCCGCTGGCGGTATTCCAGAGGAACAGGGCGCCAACACACGCGCTCCCTGTCTCGAGATCCCACGACGGGCTCCGCAGAGTCACGCCTTAAACGAGCCGCCGCAAGCCGGTGTTGTTCACCTGAAAGCTGCGGTTGTGTCCTACCGGTAGGACGGTCGGGGGCTATGCCCGCGGCGCGCGAGCGAACCGCGGTGCGGCGTGTGGCGTTGGCGCAACAGGTGGTAAGCGATGAATGCGGGCTCGTCTGGCCGCTCACCCGCCCCGCAGGCCGATCTTACCGCGCGGGGCCGCGCAGACGAGCCCGCTTGTGGAGAGCTGGAGCGGGTCGCGTGCTTCCAACGCCTCAGACGCGAGGCTGAGAATCAGGACGAGACGAGCCGCGACGAGACCGGCTGCCAAGGCGACCTGGTCCGAGCCACCCATCAGGCCGAACACTTCTGAAACCAACAGAACGGCGCCACACAGGAGAATGGCGCCGAAACCACCCGGCGGAGCACCGGGTGCGGGGCACTGGCGCGAAGTTGCCCGTACTCCGCTTCGCTCACGAAACTTACGTTGTAGTACAGTTCGCCACCCGCCGGTTCATCGATGTCGCGGCGGATGGCGATTTGTTCGAGAGCCATGCCGGTTTCCTCAGCGGTCCGACTGACAAACTCTGCCCATGGCTCCTTTCGGCGGCGATCGTCCGTCTGCCAACCTATACCGCCCTGCGCTCCGGCGCGCCGGCGGAGTCCTGCGGTGATCAATTTGCCTCTTACCAGCCAAACCTCGCCACCGAGAATGGCGCACCCACCTGCGATAATGGCGTCGACAGCGGTATCGAGTTGGTGCCGAGGCCAGGCGCTCCCACCGCTGGGGCTTCGAAGAGCGCTCGCCTCGACATTCATAGAAAGCATGGCCGTCACAAGAGCATAGGTCAGCCGCCCAACGGACGGGCTTTTGGGGGTGCAGGCACTTCCGCTTGCCGAAAGTGTGCCGCGCCCAACCTCCCCCTGCAAGCGCTCGATGGGCGCAAAGCCGGCCAGAGCACCGCGAGTGCAGCGACGCGAGATCACCCGAGCACCTATTCCGGCGTCCACCAGTCGACGAAGGTGTGGGTCACCGAGTGCGCCGGCGGATCGGATCAGACGGATCTCGTCTTCCCTCTCTGGGTGCCGTCCAAGCAGGTTCCAGACGATCCAGATTCCTAATGCATCCGCAGCTACGAACTGCGGGTCGTGTCCAATCGAACTCAGCCGGTCAAACTCCCGCTCGAACAGGCCCTTACAATTTTCGACGCCTCGGATCGCGTTTGAGCATGAGCAGCGTACGGAATGGGCTCGAACACGCCGGGAATCGGCAGTATGCGGCGGATGCTCTTGCAAAACGAACCACCAAAGATTGCCTGTGGACTGTTACATATCCACGAAGCACACATCATTCGCGGTGCGCCCGAGCGAGACAAGAGCCTTCATGGTATCGGCGTTTGCGTTTGAGCCAGCCAACCAAAAGCATAAGCGGCTCCGCGGCCGGTGCGCGAGTGGTTCCCAATGCGCACCCGCATGCCGGTCCCGACGCGTCCGCTTCGTGCGCGCTACGGAATGACTTCAGCGGCTCGCGGCCAATCGCCGTTGAGGAACTCGTCCACCGCTGCGGTGAAGCGCTCCGGCTGCTCGATCCACGGCAGATGATCCGCCTCAAAGAGCAAGAGCAATCGTGCATCCGGTAGTACCTTCGTCCACTCGCGGGCTGCGGCTACGGGAATCGCGTCCTGCGCCCCGTGAACAACCAGAACTGGCACACGGATCGTACGCAAACTGGAGCGCCAGTCTGCGGGCAGTGACTGCAGAAATGCAGCTTCGCGCTCCGGCTGCGTCCGCAGCGCTGCAGGCGGGGACCCACAAAAATCTCCCCTCATGCGCTGCGCCTTCGCCGGATCGGCGAAGAACGCGCGAGGCAGAACGGTGGCGCTGATCTCCCGGCATACCCGCACCGGATCTGGCGCGGTGCGAAGCGACGACTGGAGCGCGTTGAGCCGCGTCCAAGTCGCACTGTCGAGCCGGGAAAAGAAGGTGCGGGTGATCTGCCCAGCGAATGGCTCGCGCACCGGCGCCGGGGGTGCGACGAGCACCAGCCGTGCCGTGTGTCCGGGGTACTCCACGGCATACCGGGTCGCAATGGCGGCCCCGCCGGAATGCCCGAGCAAGGCCATACGCTCGAAACCGAAGTGCTGGCGCAGTGCTGCCAAGTCGCGCACATGGGCTTCGATCCCGAGTTGCGCGGGATCGGTGACGGGGGATGAGCGCCCGCCCCCGCGTTGATCGTAGAAGAGCAGGGTCCGCCCGCGTGCAAGCGACAGGAGATCCGGTGCAAGGTAGTTCTGGTTGTTGCCCTGAAAACCGTGCACAATCACCACGGTGTCCGCTCCCTCGCCTATCGCCCGGTAGAATAGACGGGTTGAGTCTGCACCCGCGAACCATCCTTCCGTTGAAGGGGGGGCAGGCACAGCAGTACCGGCCGGGGAGCAGCCGGCGAACACGAACAGTAACAGGGCAACGAACCGGCTCAAGACAGCGCTCTCGGTGAAGGTGGCTCGGCGAGTGTGTTCGAGCGTCGAACCTTGCGTATTTGCTCTAGGCAGCGCGTCGATAAGGCAAAATACTCTTCTGGCGCTCTCTGAAAGACGTAGTCAACTCGATCTGCATAGGCGGTCCGGGAATTCCGGTAGGACGAGCGCTGCGAACCACTTCTTCAGGCGGCGCGGCACTATGGAGTCTCTCCCGCGAGAAGCAGCGCCTCCGCCACAATCCGGTCCCCGAGTCGAATACCCGCGGACCGAATCGCGTCGATTCGTGGGCGGATCACGGGGAGAAACCCTTCCTCCCTTGCCGCGACCAGAACGCCTAAGCTGCCGACGACCTCAATGGAATTGAGGCGGGCGATGTGCCGAGCGCGGCGGTCGTCCATGAGCAGCCGATCTGCCCCGATTCGCTTGCTTGCAGAGCGCCATCGCTTCCAACTCACCCCGGCCCAGGTCCAGCGCCGCAATCGCGAAGGTGTTCAGGTCCACCTCCACTACCTTGTTTTGCAATACGCTTCGAGAACATCCGCCGCAGGTTTGCCCCGAACCGTACACTCACGAAGGACGGCAGGCGGAACCCGCACCTTCTCAAACAGGCGGTCCAACAGGGGAAGAGCATCGCAGACCGCCAGCGCCACGAGCGCGGAGCTGTCTGCGACCACCAGCATCAGGCGGAACGCTGGCGCATAGATTCCACCTCAGCCCGCAGATCTTCGGGGGGGTAGTCGATCACATCGATCTCGCGTCGGCCGCACTCGGCGAAGAAGGTGATGCGGTCGACTGCCGCCAATTCGCAAGCGGCTCCGGCCGAAAGCTCGCCCGACTGGAACAGGAGCAAAGCGGCGTAAAGCTTCAGCCGGCTCGCAAACTCCGCGGGCGTGCT
>JBBSMO010000286.1:0-4259 GCA_038233155.1 Longimicrobiales bacterium | reverse complement strand
GTCGTAGATGTGAAGACGGAGCGCGGCATCCACTACAGCTCGGAGGTGCCGCTCGCCAACGAACTGCAGCAGGACGGGGAAAACACCCTGCGGAACCTCGAGGCCTTTGTCGAGACGCTGCACGCTCATGGCGTCTATGCCATGGCGCGCATCGTCCTCTTCAAAGATCCCATTCTGTCCAAGGCGAAGCCGGACTGGTCCATCCGTACCGAGGACGGCGGGCTCTGGGTGGACAAAGCGGGGAATACCTGGGTCAGCGCTTGGGACCCGAACGTTTGGGATTACAACCTCGCCATCGCAGAAGAGGTCGCCAAGGCCGGCTTCGACGAGATCCAGTTCGACTACGTGCGCTTTCCCGAGCCGTACAAGAGCCTGCCGCCGCAGGTGCATCGCGCGGCAAGCGGTGACCGGACCGATGCGATCGCCGCATTTCTCAACGAGGCGAAGACGCGCCTGCACCCGCTCGGAGTCGTCGTAGCCGCGGATGTGTTCGGTCTTTCGCCGAACGACCCGCGCGATGTGGGGATCGGCCAGCAGTGGGAGACCATTGCGTCTACGGCGGACCACATCCTCCCCATGATGTACCCTTCCCACTACCTGTCTACGCACCTGCCAGGGGTGCCGAAGCCGGACCTGATGCCGTACGAGACGCTCTACAAGTCTGCCGGCATGGCGGTGCTCCGCACCGATAAGATGACGGAAGCGGGGATCGAGCCGGCGCGCATCATCCCCTGGCTGCAGGCGTTCAGCGCCACCTGGCTTGGCAAGAATCACCAGGAATACGGGCCCCAGCAGTTGCTCGATCAGACGCGGGGCGTCTACGAGGTAGGCCTCGAAGATTGGGTGCTCTGGCACCCCGGCTCGAAGTACGACCACATCGTACCGGCACTCGCGAAGGAGACCGTCTCTCAAGCCAAAGAATATTCGGCTCCGGACGATGTCCTCCGCGCGGTAGATCTGTTCGAGAAGCAGGGCGTACGAGAAGCCCGCGAGCGGGCAGCGGAGCAGGCGAAGGGGAGGTAGTCGCGAGGCGCGAGTCACGAGTCGCGAGCAGGGAGACGGAGCGGGTTCTGGTGGGGAGGTCTCCCCAACCGGTCCGGTTTCTTCAGTCTAGGAGGGCTACTGGTGATGGTCCGCGGGTTCGGTTGTCATTCTGAACGAAGTGAAGAATCCCCCCGGGCTTGTACTGCAGATCCTTCGCTGCGCTCAGGATGACAGCGGGGAATTGCTCAGGATGACAAGCGGGAAAGTGCTGAGGATGACAGCGGGGAATTGCTCAGGAGCCCTTCCCCTGCCACGCCTCCAGCCCGCTGCGTACGTGCAGATCCCGCTGCGGGAAGGGGATTTCGATGCCGTGCTCCCGGAAGGCCGCGTCGATAGCGAAGCGAACGTCGCTCTCCACCTGGTACTGCACCAGCGGCTCGCTGATCCAGAATAGCAGCGCAAAGTCCAGCGAGGAATCTCCGAAGTCGACGAACCATACCTTGGGTGCCGGATCTTTCAGAATGGCGTCATGCTCCGCGGCTACGCGTTGAAGTGTCTGCTGCACCTTTCTGGTATCGGAGCCGTAGGCGACGCCGACCCCGACCCTCACCCGAATGCGGCGCTCGGCGTACGTTTCGTTGATCACCGCTTCGGTGATGAACTGCCCGTTCGGTACGAGAATATCGACGTTATTCAGCGTGGTGACGATGGTAGCCCGCGCGTGAATCTCGCGCACCGTCCCCCGCGTATCGCCCACCTCGACGAAATCCCCCTTTTTGATCGGCCGCTCGAGCAGCAGGATCAGGCCGCTGACGAAGTTTTGGGCGATGTTCTGCAGCCCGAAGCCGAGCCCGACGGCTAGGATCGCGCCCAACCCGGCGAGCGCGGTAATCGAGATGCCGAGGTTGTCGAGTGCCAGAAAGACCCCGACCGCCAAGATCAGATAGTGGAGCAGCCGGTTGAGCGCATACTGCACCCCCTCGTCCAGACCGCGCCGCCGGTACACGCGCCCCATCGCCCTTTGCAGAAAAGACGACAACCCCACGGCCAGGAGAACAAAAACGAAGAAGCTAATGATGGAAGCGATCGAGATCGCCTGGCCGCTGAGGGTGAACAGCGGCTCGCCGAGCCGCTCGACCAGCGGGGCGGCTTCGCTCGTGAGCGACTCGATTGCTTCCTCGGCTCCTTCGCGGAGCTGGCCGGCGTCAGATTGGAACATCTATTGGTTGCGGATTGCGGATTGCGGAATGCGGAATGGAACTGCAGTCATGCGGCGGCCGCACTTCCCCTACGCGGTCATTGCCAGCAGCGTCGAGACCAGCGCCGCGACGCCGGCGGCACCTAGCGCCAGCGGGATCTGTGTTGTGACATGGTCCATGACATCGCCGCCGCAGGCGAGCGCGGAGAGGATGGTAGTATCTGAGATGGGGGAGCACTGGTCGCCGAATACCGCGCCGCCGAGCACGGCGCCGAAGCAGAGCGAGACGTAGAACGGATCTGGGTTGATCGCGTACGCGAGCGGCATCGCGATGGGGAAAACCACGGCGTAGGTGCCCCAGGAGGAGCCGATCGAGAATGCGACCGCCATGCAGATCCCCATCAGGATCGCCGGCAGCAGCACCGGCTGCACCAAGTCTTGGGATGCTTGCACGATGAAGGCTGCGGTCCCGAGCGTTTTCGAAACCTGGCCGAGAGTTACCGCTAAAGCGAGGATCAGCGCGCCGACAGTGACGCCCTTGCAGCCGTCGATGAAGCCCTCCATCGCCTCTTGCAACGCCATGCCCTTGACCAAAGCGAGGGCGAAGGCAACCAGCACCGCCAGACCGAACGCCTCCGCGATTCGCACCTGTCCCGTCAGAAAGTAGGGGATGATCGCCACGCCGAGCAGCGTGCCCATCGGCAGCAGAAAGTCGCTGATACCTCCGGGGTAGCCGGCGGGCACCTTCGGCGTCGTGAGCTCGGATGCTGCGAGCGGCCGCGCGCCGGGCGCATTCAGCATACCGGTCTCGCGCGCGCGCTCCCGGGCACGGCGCATCTTGCCGCCGATCCATGGCAACCACCCGAGTGCGAAGAGCAGCGTCGACAGCACGGCGAAGATGCCGTAGAAGTTGAAGGGGATGGAACGGAAGAAGAAGGCGACCGAATCCGCTTCCGTCGCGAACAGCGGCGTAGTGCCCAAGACGAGGCCCGCGACATACAGCGGCCAGGCATTAAAGGGGATGACGGAGGCGATGGGTGATGCCGTCGAATCTACGAGGTACGTCAGCTCCTCTTTGGACACGCGGTTCGCATCCGTGACGGGGCGGACGGTGGTGCCGGCCAAGATCGTCGAGATGGTGCCGCCTTGGTGGAAGACGATCCCCATCAACCAGGCAAAGAAAGAGGCGGAGCGCGGGCCGCGCACGATGTGCCGCCCGGCAGCATCCGCGAATGCGACCGCCCCGCCGGTACGCGTCCACAAGCCGATCAGGCCCCCGAGGGCCCAGAGGTAGACGAGGAGGATGGTCGCAAATGAGGGGCTGCCGATCGCCGGGATCAAAAATCCCTGCACGATGTTGAATTCGCCACTCACTAGCCCGCCGATCACTACGCCGGCGAACAACGAGGAGATCACCTCGCGGGTGGCGAAGACGAGCACGAGCGTCGCCAGTGCCGGTAGCAAGCTCCAGAAGCCGAGGTGCTCGCCCGCCGCGGGAACCTCGCCCGCCGCGAAAATCGCCAGCAAAACAAAGCCGGCGATCAGCCCGCCCCCGACCATCCAGCGCCGCAGCGTGCCGGGATGCGCGGTCGCGGCCTCCGCATCGAAATCGACTGGATGGTCTTCGATTTCCGGGTGGGAGTGGTCGGCCACGGCGCCTCGCGACAGGGGAAGGGGGTGCGATGCCTGCCAAAATGCAAGCGGGGCGGCTGCCGCGCCACCCCACTACGGCAATGCAGGTGCTGCTGACGCGCTCGCACGCACGGGCAAAGAGGCGTGTTCCCCCGCAATGCAACGGGGCGAGGCAGCGCCTCGCCCCTACAACGGGCATATTCTTCCAACTTCCGCACTCCGCGCTCGCGCGGAGCGCGTCGGCTACTGTTGCTGCGCCGGGATTCCTAACAGGGGTGCTGGTGCAGAAGGGATTCCCCCCGCGTCGCTGGCGAGTGCGACCCAATCATTCACCGACCGCCGTACCGCCTGCATGCGGTTGCGTGACTTCGGGTTGAAGGTGCGGTTGGTGAGGAGCACGGACCAGGTGCCACGCTCCGGGTCGATCCAGATGGAGGTGCCGGTG
>JBBSMO010000285.1:0-4280 GCA_038233155.1 Longimicrobiales bacterium | reverse complement strand
CAGCTCTGCATTCAGCGGTACGTAGCGGACGGTCGCGCCCTTGGCTGTGGCGTATTCCCGCATTCCATGGGCCGAGTTGTGATTATCCGCGGTCAGGAGCAGCCGCGAGCGAGGCGAAAAAGGAAAACTCTCGGCAACCAGCTTCAGCGCGTTGCTGGCGTTGCTAGTGAAGACGATCTCGTACTCGCCGGGGTCCGCATTGAAAAATTTGGCGACCCGCTCGCGCGCGCCCTCCACCTTTTCGGTGCTGGCGCGGGACGCCGGGTTGCGCGAGTGGGGGTTCCCCAGGACAGAGCCACAGAGCAGCTCCGCGTGCGCGCGCACCTGCGACTCCGCATACAGGCCGCTGCCGGTGTAGTCCAGATACGTATGCCCGGCCTCTTCCAAGCGGCTGAACTCGAGCTGCCGGAGCGCCCGCAGGTCCTGCGTCATAATGGCGATAAGGAAGATGCTGATGAAATCTGCGCGAGGGCCACATCTCCGCAACGAGGCGAGGGGCCGCTGCTACCAAAGTGGCGGATGAGGCAGCGCGGCGCCAGCATCTCCGCCACGGCTTGAATCGGTTCGGAACGCGGGTACCCTGGCGCGGGCGGGCCCCGCACGCCAAAATACTCCTCTGTTTCCGACCACCCGAATCAGGCTCTGTTCCCGATCCATCTGCACCAAGAGACGCTGCACCATGATCGTTCGTACTTCCGCCGCCCGTATTAGACCCGGCAGCCTGCTGCTTTTTGCTCTGCTGCTCACCATGCCCGCCTGCGCAATGGCACAGGCGCCGACGGCAGCGCCTACCGCCAGCTCCGCACCCGACTCGGTGTTCTGGGCCGGGTTGCGGTGGCGTTCGATCGGGCCTGCGAACATGGGCGGGCGCATCACCGACATCGAGGGTCTGCCCAGTCCGTCCAAGACGTTCTATGTAGCGGCGGCGGCCGGCGGCATTTGGAAGACCACGAACAACGGCATCACCTTTCGCCCGGTTTTCGATGACCAGCGGGTGATCTCGATGGGCGACATCGCCATCGCACCCAGCGACACCAGCATCATCTGGGCGGGCAGCGGCGAGGAAGATTCGCGCAACTCGATTTCGCCCGGCGGCGGCATCTACAAGTCCACGGACGGCGGTATGAGCTGGGAGATGATGGGCCTCGAGGGGACGCAGTCAATCGGGCGCATCCTGATCCACCCGACGGACCCGAACACCGTTTGGGTCGCCGCGCTCGGGCACCCGTGGGGCTCCAACCCGGAACGCGGGCTCTACAAGACCACGGATGGCGGCGAGACATGGAAGCTGGCCAAGTTCATCAGCGACAAGGCGGGTTTCGTAGATCTGGTGATGCACCCGCGCGACCCGAACACTCTGTGGGCATCTAGCTGGGAGCGGGTGCGGAATGCCTACGAGTTTCGCAGCGGCGGCCCTGGCAGCGCACTGTGGAAATCTACCGACGGGGGCGAAAGCTGGACGGAGGTGACGGGCGGCGGCTTCCCGGCGACCAACAAGGGGCGCATCGGCATCGACATCGCGCGCAGCAATCCCGAGGTGATGTACGCGTTGGTCGAGGCGGAGAAGGGAGATTCCGCTGTGGCCGCCGACACTACGGAAACGGCGCTGACCTCGGGGCAGAAGGGCTCCGGCCTCTACCGCTCGGCGGATGGCGGGCGCACCTGGCGCTTCATGAACGATGAAAACACGCGTCCGTTCTACTATTCGCAGGTGCGGGTTGACCCTTCGGATGAAGACCATGTCATCTGGTCTTCCACCCCGGTACGGCTGTCGCGGGACGGCGGCAAGACGGTCGGCAGCACGACCATCGGCATCCACGTAGACCATCATGCGCTCTGGTGGGACGCTGCGGACCCCGACCGCTTCATCGTCGGCAACGACGGCGGCGTCGCGATGACCTGGGATAAGGGGGGCAACTACCAGTTCATCAACACGATGCCTTTGGGTCAGTTCTACGAAATCGGCTACGATATGTCCGTGCCATACAACGTGTGCGGCGGCCTGCAGGACAATGGCACCTGGTGCGGGCCCAGCCGCCGCGCGGATGGCGACATCACCAACAAGCACTGGGCGACGGTGAACGGCGGCGACGGCTTCTTCGCGGTGCTCGACCCGCGCGACAATCATCTGCTGTACGCCGAGTCGCAGCGCGGCAATGTCGCCCGCATCAATCTGGCAACGGGTGACCGCACCGGGCTCGACAAGCCGGATTGGCGCGACGGGACCAAGGCCATGCGCGACAGCATCGCGCTGATGTTGGACGAGGACGACAACCTTCACGACCCAAGCCAGGCGCAGCGGCTGGCGGCGCTGCGCGAGCGTGTTTCGGCAGATTCGGCTGCCCTTGATCTCCGCTACAATTGGAACACGCCGATCGAGCTTTCGCCACACAACCCTGATGTGCTCTACATCGGCGCGAATTGCGTGCTCCGCTCGATGAAGCGCGGCGAGGACCTGGAGCCAATATCTCCCGATCTCACCTACAACGATACCACCAAGTACCGGATCAGCACGGAAACCACCGGCGGCATCACCCGGGACGCGACCGGCGCGGAAACGTACGGCACCATCGTGGCTCTCGCCGAGTCGCCGCGCGTACCGGGGATGCTCTTCGCCGGCACGGATGATGGCCGCGTCTGGATCCGGCGCTCGGAAGCCATGGAGTGGGAGGAGCTGACCGGCCGCTTCCGGGGGGTGCCGAAGAACACCTACGTGCGGCGCATAGAGCCGTCGTCGCACGACCCGCAGCGCTTCTACGTAGCGTTCGACGGGCACCGCACGGACGACTTCACGCCGTATCTGTTCGTCACGGATGACGGCGGGCGCAGCTTTCGGTCGATTGCGGCCGGTTTGCCCGCGGGCAAACCCGACTGTCTGCACGTAGTGCGCGAGGACCCGCACAACCCCGATCTGCTCTTCGCCGGTACCGACGTCGGCGTCTACGTGTCTCTCGACCGCGGAAAGAGCTGGCGGCGCTTCATGAATGGCCTGCCGACGGTGCCGGTGCACGACCTGAAGATCCACCCGCGGGACCACGAGTTGATTGCCGGTACCCACGGCCGCTCGATCTGGGTGGTGAACATCGCGCCACTCGAGCAACTGCCTGATCTCCAGCTCGCCGCGGAGCCGGTGCTCTTCGCCTCAGCGCCTGCGCTGCAGTATGGCAACCGGGCGGTCGGCGGCGAATCGCCCGGCCACCAGGTTTTTCAGGCGGATAGCCCCGAATATGGCGCGGAGCTGATCTACTGGGTGCCGCCTTCGGCGGTGCCCGCGGGAGCGGGAGAGGATAGCATCGCGCCGGGCGATCAGGTTACCCTCGACGCGCCGGTGATCGACGAGCCGCCGACAGGCGTCATGGCGGAGGTGAACCAGGCGCAGGATCGAGCCGGCCGCGCGGGAGAGACAACCGAACAGCAGACCGATAGCGTCCCGTCACCCGGCGCGCGTGCCGGGCGGCGCGGCACGCAGCCGCAGGCGAAGATCGTAGTTCTGAATGCGGCCGGCGATACGGTGCAAACGCTGGACGGTCCCGCGCGCGGCGGCCTCAACCGCGCCTATTGGGATTTGAGGCCGCGCGCCGAGCCGGACACGCTCTCGCCCTCGGAGCGGCGGGACAGCATCCGCACCGCTAGGACGGTCCGGCTGGTAGCGGACTCGATGATCGCGGCCGGAAGCGATTCCGCGGTTGTGAACCGGGTTGTGCGGCTGATAGACGCTGGCGAGACACGCTCGCTCTTCCGTGGCGGCGGAGGGCCCCGCGTAGCCGCGGGCGGTTTCGCCGAGCGGCCTGGCGAGCGGTATACGGAGCGCACGGAGCAGGCGGCAGGCGCGGAGCGCGCTGCTCCCGGCGACCCTTCCGCCGAAGCAGAGGAAGCCGACCCGATGGATGTCGCGCGCGACATCTTCCGTGCGGTTCGCGACCGCAAGGTTTCGATCGGCTTCGGCGGGGGCGACGACGACCGCACCCCGGTCGATCCGGGCGAGTATACGGTGCATGTAACGGTGGGAGATCGTACGGTACAGGGAAAGATCAACGTGCTGCGCGCCCCCGGCTACACTGTCGAGTCCGGCAGCGGCGGCGAGGAAGAGTGGTGGGAGAGCGAGGAGAGCCGGTGATCCGCTGACGCCGGCACATCGCGCCGGAGCCGCCGCGGGCGGACCCCGGCGCGTGCCGGGGTGACGGGCGGGCGCGCGCGTGTGTTCCCACCCTACCCTTGATCAACAACAGGAGCCTATGTACTTGACCTTCACCCGGCTGGCAATTGGATGCGCGGCGCTG
>JBBSMO010000284.1:0-4284 GCA_038233155.1 Longimicrobiales bacterium | reverse complement strand
TGCGCTGCTCGAATTTGCCGGGTGCGCTGTGGTCATCTCCCACGACCGCTGGTTCCTGGATCGAATCGCGACGCACATCCTCGCTTTCGAAGGGGACAGCGAGGTAGTATGGTTCGAGGGCAACTACGCGGCCTACGAGGCGGATCGGAAGCGCCGGCTGGGTGCCGATGCCGACCAGCCGCACCGCATCAAGTACCGGAAGCTGGTGCGGGCATGACCCCGGACTTGCCGGACTTCGCGATGCTGGCACCGGGCGCGGCTTGACGTGGCTGCGGAACCCGCCCATCATTGGTGTGGGTTCCTCCCGGGGGGACCCGCTCTGGGAGGAGTAATCTATGACTCGATTCGAGGGGTGCACCCACGGTTCCGCGGCGCTCTTGGCGCTGGGGTTGGGGTTGTTCGTCCTTTGCGCATCGCCTCTCTCTGCCCAGACTGTGGCTGCAACCCTGATTGTCGAGGTTCGCTCCGCCGAAAGCGGCGCCCCGCTGCGGGGGGCACAGGTGGTCGTCGAAGGGACTGGCAGCGGCGGGGTGACAGATGCGCAGGGGCGCATCCGCTTTCGAGGGCTCCGCGCGGGCAGCGGCCAGATCAGCGCCCGCTACCTCGGCTACGCTCCGGAAGCCCGTACGGTAGATTTCACCGCGGGGTCGACTTCATCACTGACGCTGCTGCTGGTCTCGAAACCGATCATGCTCGCCGAAGTGAAGGTGCGGCCGCCAGCAGGCATCCGTCGCCTCTTTCATGCGGGTTTCTACCGGCGAAAAATGCACGGGCCGGGGGCGTTCCTCACCCGGTCCCAAATCGAGCAGCGCAACCCGCAACGGCTAAGCGACATGTTGCGCAACATCCCCGGCTTACGGCTGACTACCACCCGGTTCGGAGATGGTCATGCCAGCATGAGCCGTGCGGTGATGGGGCGGCGGTGTCCCATCCAGTACTACATGGACGGGGTGCTCACCCATGGCCTCAACATCGATGACGTTCTGCCCCGCGACGTCGAGGGTTTGGAAATCTACCGGGGCTCTTCCGAGATTCCGCCCGACTACAACCGCGGCACGGCTCTCTGCGGCGTCATTCTGATCTGGACCCGCGTCGACTGATTCGAGCAGGTGACCAGCGGCAGCTCTGCCCCGCCAAACTCGTTCGCACATTACTTGCGATCTTGGCGGGCACTGGCTATAACCAAACGTACTTGCAACAACACAAGGTGACGGGTCGGGCCGCAGCGCCCTGCCCGAGGCGTTCCGCCAGCCATTTCCGAAGGCCCGGTACGCTCGTCTCGTATTCTCCGCAGATTGCGCCGGTCTCCGGCGCTGCGGGGGGCATGCTGCACCTTTCACCCTTTCAGGAACACGATAGGAGATGTGGGATTCGAAAAGCTCCCCCGAGACCACGACGGGGACTGTCGAGAAGGCGGCGGAGCGGCCCAAAACCCTTCGTCTGGTAGATGGCTCTACCGTCAAGGTAGATGAACAGGACTTCTGGCGTTTTTGGAAGATGAGGCTATTCGCATACTCGAACGGCATCGTTTACTTCCGCGAGGAAGGGCGTACCTATCGCCTGCACCGGGAGATTCTCGGCGTTCGGGACAAGCGGATCGTTGCGCACATCGACGGCAACACTCGCAATTGTACCCGCGGCAACCTGCTCATTCAGGATCGGGGTGTCTACGGCCGCGCCCGCCCCTCTCAGGGTGCCTGCAAGTTCAAAGGCGTTTCGCCCTACCGCGGCAAGTGGCAGGCGACCATTCGCATAGATGGCAAGCTGCGTTGGCTCGGAAGCTTCGACACGGCCGAGTCTGCCGCGAGGGCGTACGATGACGCTGTCCTGGAATTCCGCGGCCGTGAAGGCGTGCTGAATTTTCCCACGCGGCCGCGGCGCCGCTCCTCGCGGAACGGTTCTTCTCCGGGCAAGGACAACTGAGAAGATGGAGTGACCCCGCGGCGCTGCGCCCGCCGGCGCCTTATCCACTTTCGAATCGTTATGCGGCTCAACTCTTCCCTGTGGCTCGGTGTTGCTGGTCTGCTGCTGGGTTGCGCATCGGCGGCGCCGCCAGCACCTCCTCCGGCGCCGCCTGCGCCCGCCGTGGCTGCACCGCCGCCGGAGCGGGATTCCGTCACCCGGCCAGCCCTGCAGCCGGTGCCCGTGCCGGCAGCCTACGCGGCCGCCGTTCGCCGCGGCACGCGCACTGCGGGCGGCGCTCCTGGCGCACGGCACTGGGAGCAACGCGTGCGGTACATGATAGACGCGGAGCTAGACCCCCGCACGGCAACTCTCCAGGGCACGGAGCGGATCACCTACCGGAATGCCTCGCCAGACACACTTCGCAGCGTGCTCCTCAATCTCTATCAAAACATCTTTTCGGAGGGCGTGCCGCGGAACCGCTACGCGCCCGTTACCGGCGGAATCGTTCTCAAGAGGGTTTCAGCCGGCGGAAAGCAGCTTCCGCGCCGCCCGGCTAGCTTGCTTCCGGTAGAAGCGACGCCAGATTCATTGCTGCCGGGCGGGTATGCGGTGCGCGGCACCCTCGCCCGAGTTGCTTTGCCCGCGCCACTCCTTCCGGGTGACAGTACCTTTCTGGAAATTGACTGGCACTTCAAGATCCCGCCGGAAACGTCATTCCGCACGGGGTGGGAAGATACGTTGGGCGCCCGCGCAATGGTGGTCGCGCAATGGTATCCGCAGGTCGCCATGTACGACGACCTCAGCGGGTGGGATGCGACCCCCTACTTGGGAGATGGTGAGTTTTATCTGCCGTACGGCGATTTCGAAGTCGCGCTGGCCCTTCCCGAGCGGTATCTCGCCGGCGCGACGGGAACTCTGCTGAACCCCGGTGAGGTGCTTACCGACGAGGCGCTGCGGCGGCTGCGCAGCGCCCCGGGCACAGACAGCATCGTGCAGGTAGTCACCGCCGCGGACGTGGAAGCCCGCAATGCCACCCGCCGCGCGCCCGATGGCCAGCTCGTCTGGCGCTTCCGGGCAGAGAACGTGCGCGACTTCGCGTTCGCCACTTCCCGCGGCTATGTCTGGGATGTGCTGCGCGCTCCGGTCCCGGCGGATGACGGCACCCCCCGCTACATTCTCGCGCACGCTCTCTACCGGCCCGGCGCCGCAGGGTGGCCCGAAGCGGCGCGCTACGCCGCGCACGCCATCAGCTTCTTCAGTCAAGAGTTGGTTCCATACCTGTACCCGCAGGTCACGGTCGCGGAGGGGCCGATCGGGGGGATGGAGTACCCGCAGATCGTCTTCATCGGCAAGCCACGCAGTGAAAAGGCCCTGTACGATGTGATTGCCCACGAGGTCGCCCACGAGTGGTTCCCGATGATGGTAGGGCAGGACGAAGCTGCCTACGCATGGATGGATGAAGGAAGCGCCACGTATCTCGAAGCCCTAGCCAGTAGTGATTTTTGGGATAATAGCGACCCGCTGGCCGCCGATCGCGACGCCTATCTTCGCGTCGCCGGCACTGCCGCCGAGGTGCCGATGATGCGACACACCGATCTCGTCAGCCCCTACGGCGCCCGCACCACGGCGGCGTATCGTAAACCTGCCGTGATGTTCGGGGCGCTGCAGTCGGTTCTCGGCGACGAGCTGTTCTGGCGCGCGTGGCGGACGTACACCCGCGAGTGGCTGTTAGGGCATCCCGCGCCCTGGGATCTATTCGCGACCTTCGAGCGGGTATCAGGACGCGAGCTCGGCTGGTTCTTCTATCCCTGGTATTTCGGTACGGGGGTGTTGGACCAGGCGATCACCTCTGTCGTTCAACCCGACAGCGCCAGCGTGCGGGTGACGATCGAAGACAGGGGAGACAACCCCGCTCCGAGCCGGCTGGTCGTGACCACCGCGGACGGGAGCACAGCCACCGCTACCATCCCTGTCGCGGAATGGCTGCACCATACCACGGCAACCGCGACTCTGCCCGTAAACGGGCGCGTTGTGCGCGTCGAATTGGACCCCGCCCACATCTTCCCGGATGTCGAGCGTGGCAACAACGTCTGGACCGCGCCCGGGCGTTGAAGAGATTGGCGCCGAAAACGCGCCCTTCGTAACCGAGAGTCACCGGTACCATGCAGGGCGCCGGCAAGCGGAAGGCGCGGAGCGGGAAGCGAGTGAATGCTCGAGCGCCGCCCATTCCTTGAGCGCGGCGGAATTCTTCGCCTTCACCCGGCCGATGCCGTAAATGGCAGACCGCTTACCCGGGCCGAGGCCCCGTCGGCAGCAGCCAACCGGACTTCCGCGCCCGGATCAACGCCCCGGGGGATGTAGGCCAGAGCGATCGTTTCA
>JBBSMO010000283.1:0-4289 GCA_038233155.1 Longimicrobiales bacterium | reverse complement strand
GGCCCCCCCAGGGGGATGCCCCCCCATCCCCCTTCCGCGCTATCAACCCGCGGGTCCCACGCGGGGTTTTAATGTTTTTTTTTCGTGCGGTACAATTCCCCCGGGGGGGGCCTCCCCCCCCCCCCCCCCCCCCGCTGCTCATTGTGCTCCGGCAGGAACCGCCTTCGGAATGCGGAATGACTGGAGCGCGCTGCGGTGCGGCGCGGGTTCCGCGCGCGTTCCCGCAGAGCGTTAGAAGCTTGCCACAGCTTCGATGGCCTGGACTACATCTTCCGGCTCCGGGAGGATGGCCCGCTCGAGCTGCGGCGCGTACGCCACCCAGGTATCCAGCGAGGCGACACGCTTGACGGGGGCATCTAGCCAAGCGAACAGGTCGTCGGCGATGCGCGCCGAGACTTCGGCGCCGATCCCCCATGACATGCTATCCTCGTAGGCAACGACCACGCGGTTCGTCTTCTTCACGGATTGCGCGATCGCATCCATATCGAGCGGGCTCACCGTCCGCAGATCCAGCACCTCTACGGAAATCCCCCGCTCCTCGAGCTGCTTAGCGGCAACCAGCGATCGCTGGACCAACGCGCCGCACGCGACAACGGTCACATCGGTGCCTTCGCGCACCAATTTCGCCTTGCCGAACGGAATCATGAAATTGGCGCCCGGGTAAATTCCTTTGTTGTACACCTGCCGGTACAGGTGCTTGTGCTCGAGAAAGATGACCGGGTCTTCCGAGCGGATCGCTGTGCGCAGCAGACCGGCGGCATCAACGGCTGTAGCGGGCAACACCACCCGCAGCCCGGGGCAGTGGGCGAAGATTGATTCGCCCGTCTGCGAATGGTAAATGGCACCCCCCTTGAGGTACCCGCCATAGGTGACCCGCACCACGACAGGCGCGCTCCAGGAGTTCGCCGAGCGGTAGCGCATGGTCGCCAGCTCGTTGCGCAACTGCATCATAGCCGGCCAGATGTAGTCGAAAAACTGGATTTCGACGACCGGCTTCAGACCGCGCAACGCCATGCCGATCGCGCGGCCCACGATGTTCGCCTCCGCCAAGGGCGAGTTGAAGACGCGCGTGCTTCCGAACTCGCGCTGTAACCCGGCGGTGACCTTGAAGACACCGCCCTTGCCCGCGACCTCCCCCATCATCTCCTCGCGCGAGCAGTCGGCGACATCTTCGCCAAAGAGCACGATGCGCGGGTCTCTGCGCATCTCGTCTTTCATGGTGCGGTTGATGAGATCGACCATGGTCGTCTCGCCGCCTTCGGGCCTCGGGTCCTCCTCGGTGTCGAACTGCTCGGCGGTGGGGTCCACATCCGGCGAATACAGGTAAAGCATCGCGGTCGATGCATCCGGCTGCGGGGCCTCGAGCGCCTCGTCCGTCGCGCGGTTCACCTCGTCCTTGATTTCCTGCTCGAGTTGCTCGAGTTCGCTCTCGGCCACATCGTACTCGTCCATGAGCAACTTGGCGGTACGGGCAATCGGGTCCCGAAGCGCCTCCTCGTCGCGCATAGCGGCCGTCTTGTACATCCGCTCGTCGTCCGAGAGCGAGTGCGAGTACGGGCGGATCACGTGCGCGTGCACTAAAACCGGCCCCTGCCGCTGCCGCGCGTACTCGACGGCACGCCCTAGCACAGCGTAGCTTTCGGTGATGTCCGTGCCGTCACACTCTTCGATGAGCAGGTTGGGAAACCCTTCGACCAGCTTCGAGATGCTACCGCCGGCGGTGTTTACCTCGACCGGAACCGAAATCGCGAACTCGTTATCTTCCACAATGTAGATGACGGGCAGCTCGAGATTGCAGGCGGTGTTCAGGCTTTCCCAGAACTCGCCTTCGGACGTGGTGCCATCTCCGGTAGTGACGAAGACGACCTCGTCGCCGTGGAAGTCGACGGTGTCCCGAACCGTATCACCCAGCGACCGGGCCCGTTCGCCCGCCTCGGCGGTCCCGACGGCCTGTAGAAACTGCGTGCCCGTTGGCGATGAGGTGGATACGATGTTCAGATCGCGCCTGCCCCAATGGGAAGGCATCTGCCGCCCGCCGGAAGCGGGGTCTGCCTCCGCACCGACCGCCTGCAGCAACTGGTCGAGCGGTGTCATGCCGAGCTCCAGCGCAAATGCCCGGTCCCGGTAGTAAAAGTAGAACCAGTCATACGCGGGGCGGGCGTGCGCCGCAGCGGCAACCTGAATCGCTTCGTGGCCGGCACCCGAAATTTGGAAGAAGATTTTGTTCTGCCGCTTGAGCTGGATCTCCTTGTCATCCAGGCGGCGGGAGAGCAGCATGGTGCGGTACAGGCCGAGCAGCGTTGCGCGGTCCAGTTGCGCGGGCGCCGCGGGCGTATCTTGGGTTGTAGTGGCCATCTGCGTAGTTTTCGTTGATTCGAGGCGCGGCCGGAGCCGTCGGCGCGCCGCTATGCATCAATAATAAACCCGGCCGCGGAGGCCGCGAAAGTGCAATGAACAGCGATTCCGCATTGGCTCGCGCGGCTGCAACGCCTGCTTCGCAGCGCGGCGAGGTCACCGCTCCCGTCCAGGTGGCTGCTGGCGTCTGGCAGATCGTGGTCGGCTTGCCCTTTCGCCCGCGCACGGTGCATGCCTGCCTGGCCGAACTTGCCCCCGCGCGTTGGATGCTGGTGGACGGAGGGGTGAACTCCGATAGCGCTTGGGCCGCCGTCGAGGCCGCAGTGAACCAGCTCGCGGGGGGATGGGGCGGGGTGGCAATCCACTTTGTTACTCACATGCACATCGACCACTTCGGGCTAGCGGGGCGGGTGGCGGCGGCGAGCGACGCCGTGCTCCTCATGAGCCGGTTGGACGCTGAGCGCGCGGCGCACGCACAGAGCCACCCTGGCGAAGAACAGGAATTCCGCGCCGAACTGCTCGCCCGCCACGGGGCACCGCCTGCCTCGTGGGGCGCACCCAAAGAGGCAGGGCCAGCCAATCCCAACCCGTGGCTGGCCTACGCGGCGCCTGACCATGTCCTCGATGGCGAGCGCGGCCCGCTTCCGGGCGCCCCGGGTTGGGACTATCATTGGACGCCGGGCCACACCGCCGGCCACCTGGTGCTCTTCCGCGCCGAAGACCGCCTGCTGATTGGCGGAGATGCGGTGCTGCAGAACATCTCCCCGAACATTGGAGTGAACCGGCAGCGGACCGACCCCGTCGGCGACTATCTTGACGCGCTCGGGCGGCTCGCGCAGCTTGAATCCAGGTTGATCGTGCCCGGTCACGGCCCTTTGATCGCCGAACCCGCCGGTCGCTTAGCCGCGTTGCGTGCCGAAACGCAGCGCGAGAGCGAACGAGTTCTGGCACTGCTCGATCGCGCGGGGGCCACGGCCTGGGAGATCGCCGCCCGGCGCTACACCGGCCGCGAGCTGCCGGACCATGCGCGGGTGCAGGCGCTGCGGGAAACCCTTGCGCACCTCGAGCATCTGCATGCCGGTGACCGCGCGTCGCGCGAGATGGTGCAACAGGTTGTGCGGTGGAGCCGCCGATACTAACCCTACGGGGCGCCGCCATCGGCCGCCTTTAGTTCGCTCGCGCCCCGGCCTGACTCCTCTGTTCCGCAGTTGCTGCCATGATCAAGTACATTGTTATCGGTCTCGTACTGTTCCTTGGCGCGGTAATCCACCCGGAGCTGCGCGCCCGGATGATTCCCTACGCCAAGCCGGTGCTCGACCCCGGCCTCGAGTTGCTCGCCAAAACCAAGCTCGATGACATCAGCAATCAGCTCGAGGCGCAGGCAGAAGCACGGCAGCCCCTGCCGAACGCGAAGTCGGTAGATCACTTTCTGACCTCGCGCTATTCGGGGTCGGATGCCGCGAACGACCCGTGGGGAAACCCGTACTTCGTCACCGGCAAGCGCGGGTATGTGCAAGTCGCCTCGCCGGGCCGCGACGGCGAGCGGAATACGGAGGACGACCTCTTGTCGCGGGCGGTCAAGGCACCAACCCGCTGAGGCTCCCGCAAGACGTATCCCCGAAAGGGGCGGTCGCTACCGGCCGCCCCTTTTGCTTACCGTATTGCCGCGCATTCCCGCGGCAAGTAGCTTCGCCGGCACCCGAACCCACGAACAGGATGGTTGCGGTAGCAGTGACGGGCAACATCGCAGCGGGCAAAAGCTCCGTAGCCCGGGTGTGGAAGCGCCTGGGGGCGCGGATCATAGATGCGGATCAGCTCGCCCGCCAAGCCGTTGCGCCCGGCTCTGACGCATTGAGGGCGATCTCCGAGAATTGGGGAGACGCGGTGATCACGGATGGCGAACTGGACCGCGCCGCGCTTCGCGAGATCGTGTT
>JBBSMO010000282.1:0-4291 GCA_038233155.1 Longimicrobiales bacterium | reverse complement strand
GGTGGTGGGGGTGGGAGATGCGTACGAGCCGATCCGCGAGCGCTTCCTGGACAGCGCCTCGTCCTTGCGCATCGGCCACGGGATGGACGATGACGTGGATATGGGCCCCGTCATCTCCCGCGAGCACCGCGACCGGATTTTGGACTACGTGCGCAAGGGCGAGAGCGAGGGTGCCAAGCTCGCGATCGACAAGAGTTCGGTCGAGGTCGAGGGCTACCCCGATGGCCACTGGGTCGGCCCGGCGGTCTTCGAGGACGTTTCGCCGGCGATGAGCATCGGCCGCGACGAGATTTTTGGACCGGTGGCGGCGCTGTCTAGGGTGAAGTCGTTGGATGAGGCGGTCGCGCTGATGCACGAGAACGACTACGGCAACGCTACCTCCATCTTCACGACCAGCGGCAAGGCCGCCCGCGAGTTCCGCTACCAAGCAGGCATCAGCATGATCGGGGTGAACATCGGCGTCGCCGCACCCATGGCGTTCTTTCCCTTTGGCGGCTCGAGAAACTCGTTCTTCGGCGATCTCAAGGCGCAGGGCAGCGACGCCATCGCCTTCTACACAGACCGCCGCGTGGTTATATCGCGATGGTAGCCAATTCGCCGGCAATTCGCTAATTCCATCTCGGTATTCTCATCTCCCGCTGGTAAACCGTTCCCAATCCCGACGCAATTCATGGCCACAATGACGACGCCCGCCGCGGACGAAATCCGAGCCGCCCACCAGGAGCTGCTGCTGCCCTGCGTGAAACCGTACTACGATGAACCGCTGGTGCTGGTCGAGGGCAGCGGCGTGGAGGTGTGGGACGCGGACGGCAGGCAGTACCTGGACTTCTTCGCGGGCATCCTGACTACCGCGGTCGGCCACTGCCACCCGGAAGTCGTAGCGCGGGTTCAGGAGCAGGTCGCGAGGCTAGGGCACACCTCGACGCTGTATCTCTCCGAAGGGCAGGTCAACGTGGCGCGGCAGTTGGGCGAGATCGCGCCCGGCAAGCTGACGCGCTGCTTCTTCGGCAACAGCGGCACCGAGGCGGTCGAAACCGCCATCATGATGGCGTGCCTGTACACAGGCAGGAGCGAGATTGTCGCGCTACGGCACGCATACTCGGGGCGCAGCATCCTGGCGACCAACATCACCGCGCATGCGCCGTGGCGGCCGATGGCCACTTCGATTCCCGGCATCAAGCACGCCATGTCACCGTACCCGTATCGTTCGCCCTTCGGTGAATTGCCAGACGAAGAGGCGTCCGAGCGGTTCGCCCGTGATCTCGAAGAAGTGATCCAGACGACGACCAGCGGCAAGCCGGCGTGCTTCATCGCCGAACCCATCCAAGGCGTCGGCGGCTACATCGTGCCGCCTTTGGGCTACTTTCAGCGCGCGGCGGAAATCATCCGGGCGCACGGTGGCTTGTTCATCGCCGACGAGGTGCAGACGGGCTTCGGGCGCACCGGCGACAAGTGGTTCGGCATTGAGCACTGGGGCGTCGAGCCGGACATCATGACCATGGCCAAGGGCATCGCCAACGGCTTCCCCGTCGGCGCCATGATCACAACCCCCGAGATCGGCGCTGCGTGGACGGCGAAGACCATCTCGACCTTTGGCGGCAACCCGGTTTCCATGGCGGCCGCGGAAGCAACGCTCGAGGTGATGAGGGAGGAAGATACGCCCGCCCGTTCCGCGGAGCGCGGCGATCAACTGCGCGCCGGCTTGGGCGCTTTGTACGATCGCTTCGAGTGGATCGGCGAGGTACGGGGGATGGGGCTCATGCAGGCCCTCGAGCTGGTCGAGGACCGCGCCAGCAAGACTCCCAGTCCATCCCGCGCGAAAGCGCTGCTGGAAGCCGCGAAGGATGAAGGGTTGTTGATTGGCGTTGGCGGCCTGAACGCGCAAACCATTCGCTTCGGTCCCTCGATGCTGGTTACGGAGGAGCAGACGGCGGATGCTCTCGACCGCTTCGGCCGCGCCTGTGAACGGGTAGACCGGTGATCGCCGGACTTCCGGTCGCGGCGTGGCTGCTGATCGCAGCAGCCATCCTTCCGCCGCTCGCGCTCGTATTCGCGTTCTACCGGGTTCACCGGTCCCCGCCCGCTCCCCGCAACTGAGCCAACGCCATGGCATCTCCCGTAATCATTGCCGTGCTCGTCGTGTACCTGCTCGTCATGCTGGGGATCGGCTGGTGGGGCTCTCGCGACTCGGGAGATGTGGCTGGCTACTACGTGGCTGGCAAGCAGCTCCCGTCCTGGGTTATTGCCTTCAGCTCGAACGCGACGGGCGAGAGCGCGTGGCTGCTTCTGGGGCTGACGGGCATGGGTTATTTGGTGGGGGTCCACGCCTTCTGGATCGTTTTCGGCGAGGTGCTGGGCGTGACCCTCGCCTGGGTCTTCGTCGCCCGGCCATTCAAGGAGTACACGGACCGCTTCGACTCGATCACCGTCCCCGACTTCCTCGAGGATCGCTTTCGCGACGGTCGGCACATCATCCGCCGCGTCAGCGCGGTGATCATCCTCAGCATGGTGGCGGTCTACATCGCCGCGCAGCTCACCGCGGCGGGCAAAGCGTTCAACTCCTTCCTGGGGATGAGCTACACGGCGGGAGTGCTGCTCGGCACGGCCGTCGTGCTCTTTTACACGGCGTTCGGTGGCTTCAAAGCGGTCGCGTACACCGACCTGCTGCAGGGACTGCTGATGTTCGGCTGCCTGATCCTGCTGCCCATCGTAGGGATCAGCGCGGCCGGCGGGTGGACGCCGATGATGGAGCGCCTCGCCGCTGCTGACCCCAACCTGCTCCGGCCCATGGGCGAGTTGGGCCTCAGCACCGCCGGCATCATCAGCGTGCTGAGCTTTCTCGGAGTCGGCCTGGCATTCCTCGGCGCGCCGCAGCTGCTGACGCGCTTCATCTCCGCGCGCAGTCTGCGCGAGCTGCCGCCGGCGGGACTGATTGCGACCATCGCCATCATCGTGTTCGACACCGGCGCGGTGCTCGCCGGCATGGCGGGGCGCGCGCTCTTCCCGGGCCTCGAAGATTCGGAAACCATCATGCCAATGATGAGCGCCGAGCTCTTCCCGGCACTGTTCACCGGCATCTTCATGGTGGTGGTGCTGGCGGCGATCATGTCCACCGCGGACTCGCTGCTCATTCTTGCTTCGTCCGCCGTGGTGCGGGACGTAATTCAAAAGATCTACCGCCCCGACCTGCCGGAGCGCCGGCTGTCGCTGTACGGCAAGTTGGTCACCGTGGTGCTCGGCGTTGCTGCTCTCGCGCTGGCGCTCGGTGAAGCGCGGCTGATCTTCTGGTTCGTGCTCTTCGCCTGGTCGGGACTCGCGTCGGCGTTCGTGCCGGTGGTGCTCTGCGGCCTCTTCTGGAAGCGCACCACGCTCCAGGGCGCCATTTGGGGGATGATCAGCGGCTTCACCGTTACGATCGTGTGGGTGCTCGCACTGAAGCCGCTCACCTACGAGCTGTACGAGATGATTCCCGGCGTGCTGGTCGGTCTCGCCGTGACAGTCGGCGTGAGCCTGGCCACCGAGCCGCCGGAGGGTGCCGCCGCGGAGTGGGAATCGGTGCACGCGAAGCTGGGCGGCGCGTTCCGCCGGGGACGGGCGGCGCCGCGGGCGGCGGAGCCGGAGGCGGTGCGGGTCCCGGCGGGAAGCGGGGTTGACGGGTGATGGTTGCGGCGATGGGGTGTGGGCTGCCCCCACGGATTCCCTTTCCCGGCGCTTCGCCGGACCCCCCTTCCCCGGCCCTTCCCCCGCAAGGTGGGGAAGGGAGAACAGCGAACGGGTGCGGAGTTCCCTCTCCCCCTTGCGGGGAGAGGGGTAGGGAGAGTGGGTCTTCTGCGGGGAGAGGATCGGGGGAACACGCCCCCGCGGTAAAACGCTGGGGAACGGTAGTCAAGTTCACCAAGAAACCACACGGAGACGATGCCGAAGCTGTCACGCGCGGAATTCCTGAGAGAGAGCACCGCGCTCGCCGCGGCGGCGGGGCTGGGTACGCTCGGCGGGTGCAGCAGTGCGGCTGCCGGCGAGGCTGCGGGCGCCGCGGTGACGCCGGTCAGTCCCCGCCCCGATACAGGGCCCGGTACACACGCCGACCTCGCCGTCGTGAACGCGCGCGTCTACACCGTGGACGATGCGCTCCCGCGCGCCGAGGCGTTCGCCGTCAAGAACGCCCGCTTCATCGCCGTAGGCAACAGCGATGAGGTGCGGAATCTCGTCGGACCGGGCTCCCAGATCATTGACGCGGCGGGGATGACCGTAGTCCCAGGCTTCATCGACGCGCACTCGCACCCGGCGTGGG
>JBBSMO010000281.1:0-4315 GCA_038233155.1 Longimicrobiales bacterium | reverse complement strand
TAGAGTGGACTCTCACCGTCTGGGTGCCTCCGCGTCGAGGGAATCTTCTGGCAAGAAATCCCGACAACGTAAGGCCTCAGGCGGTGTTCTGCATTCTACCCCTCCTCAGCTCCTCCACACCCGTGCAGGATCCAGGTTGAAACATCGCTGGCCAACGCGGCGTTCACGCGTATGGAAGCGCGCGGTCTCGAGTGCCGAAACCTCGCGAGCTTCGGGCGCCAGCTGCTCTCAGCAAGAAGGATCCGCAGCTTTCCCTATCTAGGGTCCGGCACGGCATCTGGATGGGGCGGGGGCGGCTATGGAATCTCTCTTCAGCGGACCTGGTTTATTTACTACGCCAACTCGCCTTCACCGGAGGCCCGACCCAGAAATCTGGCCATAGCCTTCGCGGACGAGCTGTATCATGAGATGCATCCCAGCTATAATCATCTACGGGGTGGTATGAATCCGTTCGATCAGCAATGTTCGGGGCTGTGATGTACAGGACAGCTCTTCTCCTTGCGGGAACGGTGCTGCTACATCCCGCAGCCGCATCGTTCCTCAGAGAACAGAATAGTGATGTGACCGTGACTGCCCAGTTCAGCCGCGCGGTCGGTCCAGCCCTTCCGGATTCGACAGCCTTTCGTCTGGTCATCGAGGCGATCGAGAAGATTGAAGGCGCTAGCGTGCGCGCGGATCCACGGCCGCTCGTCCCGGAATTCAATCCACCGATCTCCGGGTTGGCCCCCCTTGAGGCCGCATATACGACGGCAGACACTACGAAAGCCGAGCGACTGGAGGTGCTACGCCGCGAAGAAATTCAGGCAGACAGCGCCGCGGGTGCGTTGAACTGCATCCTGAACGGGTTGGAAACGCCCGAGCAACGCGCTACGGTGCGTGCTGAATGCCCGAATGTGGAAGAACATTCGGGCGTTGCCGCGAGCCTGCCGTGGCATTCCGCACCGCCGGATCCACCGAATGGGCCGGTTGGGCGCGTCACGCCCTGGCGGGTGCGCGTGACCTATTACGGCGTCTCGCCTACAGAGCGGGGTGGCTGGTCGATGTTAGACTACTACTTCGCGCCGGGCCCAAAAAGCACATGGGAGATCGTGGGACGCACAACCGTTCTCCACGCCGACTGATCGCCGGCATTCACAACTCCGGCTCACCGGGCACGGCCCGCAGCAGCTCCCGCGGGGTGATGATCCGGGTGCCGCCGAAGCAGAGCGCTCCATCAGCATCGCGGCACAGTTCCTCAAAGTGCTTCGCGTTGCCCGTGACCAGGAAAGTCGCGTTCGCTGCGCTCGCGCACTCCAGCACGCGGTTGTCGTCCGGATCGATCGTCAGAATCGAGAGCCGATCGGGCGGCTCGACGATCGTAGCGAGTTGCGCAACCAGATCGGCGTAGCGCCAAGCCCGGTCTGTCAGCTCGCCGATTCGCGGACGCTGCAGCACGCGCGCGAACTCATCGAGCAGGATGGCACTGGTACAGAGCCGGACCGAACCATCGAGGACCAGTTCCCAACAGCGAACGAGCACGCTCTCGCTGCGCCCCCGCGTCAACGCCAGCACCACCGAGACAAGGACGTTGGTGTCGTAAACCGCAGATGGTGGCTCCGCCATTCAGCGGCTCGGAGCCCGCGTGCTGCTCCGTGTTTCCCGCACCGCTGCGTCGGCCAACTCGATGATTTGCGCGTCGGGGAGGGGCGGCGTTTCGGCATGGCCAGCCCGAGTCTCCGCGGCAAGCAGCGACCACCGCAGCCGGAACAGGACTCGTTGCACTGCTTGGGCAATGGCTGAAGGTCCCGCTGTGCGGGCGAGTTCTGCCAGGACCCGTTGCCCGGCGGGGTCCAAAGCGGTATACAGCTCCAACGCCGCGGCCACGACTCCGCTCTGAGACCGGCCCTCCCGCTCGGCCGCGTTGCGCACGCGGTCCAGAAGTTCGGCATCGACGGAGGCCGAAAAGGTTTTCGTCGCCATGCTCGTTTCCAGAACGGGTAAGTTGCGCGCACATCGATTCAGCGCCCTGTAATCTTCATCAGGAGCTGCTGATCGTCAATAGTTTTCCTGCAGGACCAATGCAGGTAGGGATTATAATTCCTCCAGGCGCGGACCGGCTGTGACGAGTCACGGATGAACTCGGTTGCAGGGCCATGCGCGGGTTATTCGGGGTGAAAGCGCTTCGCAACCCCGGTTCCGCCAGGAGCGAATCCGGAGATCGCGAATCCCGCAACTCGGGATCAGTCATGGAGTTGGTCGCCAGCAAATAAAAAAACTTACACGTTCCGAGCGGGCATTAAGTTGCGCAGAAGGAGCGGCCATCCCGGCTGTCTCTGTTCCAAGTTCTCTCGTGTCTCTTCCGGAGGATCGTATGTCTTCCCCCCCCGAGATCCTGCGGCTGACGTAGCTCGCCCTCCCCGGTCCCGCCGGCCCGGCCGCGGGCCTGGTGCCGAATGGTGGCTGTTCGTGCTGCTTGCAATAGGGCTGGCGGCGTGTGGCGATGTGGAGCAGAATCCTACCGGCCCGATCGCATCAGAGACTCCGCGGACCGTGAAGATCCACACGAGCAAGGGCGCGTCCCCGTCCGACACCGTGATGCCGCCCGCCACGCCCGAGCTTTGCAGCTCCGCCCTGGTTTGGGTCGTGACCGGTGCGGACGAGGGGTACTGGGCGATCGAAGTCACCTGTGATGGCGGTGGTGGAGACGGTGGAGGGGGAGGTGGAGGCGGGTGCGCGATCCCCGCGCGGTAATCGGAGGGCGTGACGCGGGTGGGATAGAAGTGCCCTCCACGGTGGCAGATCAAAACGTCATCGGCCAAGCTGCTCCAGATTGTCGGTATTCCCAATACAAGGCATGGCAAAGAGCATACTGCAGAGCTCAGGCAACGCCACTGACGGCTGAGCGGACCAACAGAACGCAAGCAGCTTTCAACAGAATTGGGGCTCGCGGCGGTCTCTGTACCGAGATTGCGAACTTCGGCGTGCAGCTGTACAACACGGGGCGCCTTCGATTCTTCTCACCTGTGAAGGACGATGCAGGCGGATGGGGAATTCCTGAGATCGGTGCGATTATGTCCACTTCTTGGGTTGACCACTATGCTACGAGCCTAACGCCCGATGGGCGTAATCTCGAACACTCACTGGTTCACGAAGTCGAGCACGCTATGGGCGTCCGGGGACACGTCGATCCGGGCGGCTATGATACGCTCAACAATCGACGGTGTGTCGGAACCTGATCTACGGAACAGCAAAAGTGGAGGGTGCAATGCTCAGTTACTTTTCCGCGCGCTCTGCGGCCAGTTCTTTGTTGATGTTGTTGCTTCACGGCTGCGCAGAGCCACCCACTCAGGACGCAGCGGCCGCTTCGGCGACCGCTGCGCAGCTGCTCGCCGCGGCGGATACGGCGCTGTTCGCCGCTACGGTGCGGGCGATGCACGCTGAAGCGATATCCCCGTTGCAGGTAGACCCGCGACCGCTCCGTGCCGGGTTCGACGTAGATGCGGCGCCAAACGATGACCAGTTGGCGACCATCGACCCAGCGGTGGTCAATGTGCGTGCGAAGATCCTCGACCGGCTCGGCACTGTTCGTACCAACACCATCGAGGATAGCCGATGCGCCTTCGTGCGCGGCAGTCCGCCACCCCCGGACGCCGGGATCCCACCCGGACCCGCCGCAAGTGCCCCGTTGGAGTGCCTGAGCCGACCCGGTTTCTCTAGTGTGCAGTTTGGTCTGCCCGAGCAAGGGTGCAAGGCATCTGGCGTCGATCTTTCATCCCCGGCAGAGTGCTGGACGATCCACGCCGTGGAAATAACACCAAGTTCGCTGCTCTTTTACGAGTTGCTCGCCAGGCGAAGCGGGACCGGATCGAAGTGGCAAGTCACGGTCCGGAATACGGGCGGAGCGATTGCGTAGTGCACCCGTCCCGGCGACTCATCCTTCCTCGACGGCTAGTCCCGGAAAATCGCGTGCTTCGAACGGGGAGTCGGAACGGGAGGTGTTCCTGTTTGCGGCGAATAAAGGCTGGCAGGTGATTCAGCAGCACGAAAAGCTACTGCGACTCGGAAAGGGCGCTGCAGCAAATCTCACGCTCGCGATCGCGCCCCCGTGGGCGATCCTTCCAGCATGATATCCGACACTGCAGGCCCGTTCCCGCCCGTGCCGCGGCTCCCCTTCCCATTGCCGGGAGGGGTGGAGCCGCGGCTTCCGTTTCTGCTCCCCGATCCGCTGCGGGCGGATCTTGGCGACACATTGGAGTGCTCGCCCGCCGCGCGGCTCGCGGTTCAGGTCGAGGCGGCGGTCGATGCGCTACAATCCGCGGAACCGCCGGTACGGGTG
>JBBSMO010000280.1:0-4316 GCA_038233155.1 Longimicrobiales bacterium | reverse complement strand
GCGTCGTACGAGAGCTCGGACGCCACACGATGATCGGGGTGCCGCCCGTTGTAAAAGGGGATGATGACCACCCGGGGCCGAAACGCACGAATGAAAACCGCCACCCGGTGCCGGTTGGCTAGGGTGTTCTCGAGCCCCGCATCGGGAAAGCCGGCGTTCGCGCGCTGGGCGCCTAGCACTCTCGCCGCCGCAGCGGCTTCCTCGCCGCGCAGATCCGCGCTGCCCGCGGTTCCCATCTCGCCCGCGGTGAGGTCCAAGATGGCCGTCGCATGGCCCGCGTCGCGCGCTTTTGCGAGCGTGCCGCCGCAGAGCAGCTCTGCGTCGTCGCGGTGCGCGGTGATCGCAAGCAGCTCTACAGGTTGCAGGGATTCGATACCCGGATCAGGCACGGTCGCGGGGCGCGTAGCAGGAGCAGGACGCGCAGCCGCGGCGGGCACGGGCAAAGTCGTGCACGGCGTGAGAAATCGTCATCCTCGATGCCGGTTCGGCGCGGAAGGCGGCGCTCGAAGCGCAGGAGCTGATTCCCGACTCGCAGCACCAGCTTTTCACGTTCATGAGCCTGGTCGTTTCGTAGTTGGTTGATCTCGGTTTGGAGGTGAACAACCGCACCGATAAGCGCTTCGACCTGATCCTGAAGCTTGTTGATATCGCCGCGGTTGTGCTCGATACGACGATCGAGCTCGATAAGCCGCTTCGCCGCACCGAAAAGCTGACTCCACCCTTAGATCCGTGCCTTCATCGGAAGCTGTTGCAGCATCCTGTCGATTCGGGCGGCGCGCCTCGAAAAGGTTTCCTCGGCCTGCCGCAGCCCGTCGATCGAGCGGTCAATCTCGGCAAAGATGCGGTCGATCTCCGCCCTCACTGCAGCGTCATCGGCCGGAGCATTGTCGAGTGCGAATGTGCCGTCCATGAGGTCTCCGTTTAGAAAGGGGGCAGTTCAGACTGCTTCGTTCTGATACCGCGTTGCAAAGGGAGGGTTCACCTACTCGTAGCGCAGCGCCTCTACCGGGTCCAGCCGCGCGGCTTTGTTGGCGGGGTAGAGGCCGAACCCGATGCCGGTGATGGCAGAAACTGCCAGCGCGGCGGCAATGGACCAGAGCGGAACCGACGCCGGGATGGGCGTGAAGGTAGCGAGCAGCAGCGCGCCCCCGCCGCCCAGCAGCATGCCGATCAGCCCGCCGATCACAGTGACAGTCATCGATTCTACTAGGAACTGCCAGAGGATCTCGCGCCGGGTGGCGCCGAGCGCCTTGCGGACCCCGATCTCGCGCGTGCGCTCGGTGACCGAAATCATCATGATTGCCACCACCCCCACGCCGCCCACCAGCAGCCCGATCGACGAGAGCACCAGCATCACCAGAAAGAAGACACCGGTGATGCGATCGAACAGGTCGGCAAATGCCTCCTGCCGGATCAACGCGAAGTTGTGTTCCTCGCCGGGGCGTAGCCCGCGGGAGATGCGCAGAGCAGCGGTGACATCATCCCGCGCACGCTCCTGCGAGGCACCAGCGGCGGGCACCACCAGCAGTTGCGTCCACCGGTCGTCCATCTTGAGAAGTTTGGTCGCCGTCGTGTGCGGCAGCACCGCGTAGTTCTGCTCTCCGGCCGCGGCCTCGAAGATGTTGGGCGATGGCTGGAACACGCCCGATACCGTGAAGCGCTGCCCCCCCAAGCGGATCTCCTTGCCGGCTGCCGATGCGCCGCTGAACAGGCCCTCGGCGAGCTTCGCCGAGATGACGGCGACCGGTACTGAGCGGCTCACGTCGGTGGGCAAGAAGTTGCGGCCCTGCACGAAGTCGCCCCGGCTGTAGTTGACCCAATCGGCGCTGTTTCCCTGCACCTGCACGTCGGAGATACGCCGGGCGCCGTCGCGCGCCTCCGTCTGGGTGTTGACGGAGATGGTGACGGTCCCGGTGGAAGGGAGGCGCTCGATCAACGCTGCCTCCGCGACGGTTATCGGCGGCTTCCCCTCCCACGGCGGCCGGTCCGTGTTGAACTCAAGCCGCGTTTGGTCGAAGCGCGCGACGATAAAGTTTTCCGGACCGATCGCCTCGAGCTCGGAGGTGATCGACTGGCGGATGCCGCCGATCATCGCCGCCATCGCCATCACGGTCGCTACGCCGATCACGATGCCCAGAATGGTCAGCGCCGCCCGAATCTTGTTCGAGCGGAGCGCCTCGAGGGCGATGCCGACCCCCTCCTTCGCCGCGACCCAGTTCATGATCGGCCCACGGCAAAGTACGTCGTTCCTCGCGGCCGGTGCCGATTTCTCCGGAGGCCGCCTGCAATTCCCCCGACCAGCCCGTCGCCCCTCCTGTCATTCTGAAGGAGCTTGCGACTGAAGAATCCCCATGAGTGCGGCAGGAGATCCTTCGCTGCGCTCAGGATGACAGCAGCGCGTAGCTCGCAACGAGCCCGTAGGCGGGGCTCAGACCCAGCTTTGGCCGCGCTCAGGGTGGCAGCGCCGCATACAGCGGCCAAGGGGCCGTGGGCGGTCCTACTCATGGCGCAACGCCTCGATGGGGTCGAGACGCGCAGCACGGGAGGCTGGGTAGATCCCCGCGCCGAGCCCGACTCCTACGCCGAGCAGGAGAGCCAGGCCAATCGACCAAGGCGCTACGCGCGCCGGAAGCGGCGATACGGCGGCAACAATGGCGGCGAGTGCGATGCCTAAGCCGATCCCCACTAGGCCTCCGGTTCCGGACAGCGTCCCGGCCTCGATCAGGAACTGCAGCAAGATGTCGCGCCGGCGCGCGCCGAGAGACTTGCGCAGGCCGATCTCCCGCGTGCGCTCGGTGACGGACACGAGCATGATGTTCATGATCACCACCGCTCCCACCACGAGCGAAATGCCGACCAGGCCTGGAAGGGCGATGAACATGATCTGGCTGAACTTGTTCCAGAAGCCGACTGCTGCATCGGCGGTTTCGACCTCGAAGCTGTTCGCTTCCCCTGGCTGCAGACGGTGTCGGATGCGCATCCACCCCTCCGCCTCTGCCAAAGCGGCGGGAAGAGCACCCTCATCGTTCACCTTGAACGAGATCTCGTCCACCACGTTGTGCGGGTTGACGAAGCCGTTCACCGGCGAGCGGGCCGGGGCGATCACGACTTTGTCGAGCGAAAAACCGAACAGGGAACCCTGCTCCTCGAGCACACCGATCACACGGTAGGGAAAGCCCTGCACCCGAATTGTTTTTTCGATTGGGCTTCGCCCCTCGAACAGCTTCTCCGCGACCTCGTTGCCTATCACGACCACCGGCACGCCCCGCTCCGCTTCCTGCTCGCTGAACACGCGCCCTTCGGTGACCTCCATGTCGCGCGTGCGGAAGTATGTACCCGAGGCTCCGGTAACCGTGACGTTGTCTATAGTGCGGCCGCTAGGGCCGCGAACTTCGCCGTTGTTGCGCGATGCGATCGAGACGAACCCCGGCGCGCGCATCCGCTCTGCAAGCCAATCGGCGTCGTCAAAGGTGAGCCGAGGGCGGCGGCGAATGGCGCGCCTGAGCTCGTCACTGCCGTCCATGAGAATGCTCGGGCGGCGGCTCACGGTCACGGTGTTGAACCCGACAATTTGCCCGGCGAAATCTTCCCTCATGTAGCCGTTCATCCCCTCGATCAAGGTGATGACGGCGATGAGAAAGGTGACGCCCACCACCGTCCCGAGAACGGTGAAGAAGGCGCGCAGCTTGTGAGCCCAGATGCTCGATAGCGCAACACGTACCGCCTCGGCAACTCCCACCTATGCTCCCGCTGCCACGGTGGCAATCGCGGGCGCGAGCCGGCTGTCGCTCACCCGTTCGTCGCTCGCGATAGCGCCGTCGTGCAAAGTGACCACACGTTGGGCGTGCGCCGCGATGGCCGGTTCGTGAGTGACCATGATGATGGTCTGCCCATCGGCGTGCAGCCGCTCGAAGAGCGCCATGATTTCCTCGGAGGTGCGCGAGTCCAGATTGCCGGTCGGCTCGTCCGCGAGGATGATGGAGGGGCGGGTGACCAGCGCACGGGCGATCGCTACCCGCTGCCTTTGCCCGCCGCTGAGCTCGTTGGGGCGGTGGTCCATCCGGTCGCCCAGTTCCACTGAACGCAGCGCTTGCTCGGCACGCCGGCCGCGCTCCGCACGGCCGAGGCCGGCGTAGACGAGCGGCAGCTCGACATTCTGCAGCGCGGTAGCGCGCGGCAGCAAGTTGAACGTTTGGAATACAAAGCCGATTTCATGGTTGCGGATGTGCGCCAGCTCATCATCGCTCATCCCGGCTACCGCCTGGCCGTTGAGCGTGTAGTCGCCGCCCGTGGGAGTATCCAGGCAGCCGATCAGG
>JBBSMO010000279.1:0-4324 GCA_038233155.1 Longimicrobiales bacterium | reverse complement strand
GCCCGAGCTCGTCCGGCTCGTTGGGTACCTTAGCGCCGTCGCCGACAAGCTGATCATCGACCTCATCACCGTGGCCACCTATGAGATTGGCGGCTCCCAAGTGGTCGTGCCGCAACGGGTGGAAGCCGAGCGGGAACCTGACATCGTCATCTCTGCTCCAACGTCAGGCAATACATCCACTGGATACGCGGTTGAAGGCAAGGAGTCGTTCGTCGAAACGATTGAGAACGTGCCGCCGGAGGAACAGCCACAACTGCGGCGTCTGGTGGATTGGGCGTCGGCACTCGAGAGCGAAGGAGTGGCCAAACTTTGGACGTACCATGGGAAGTCGCGGTCCACACTGCTGCCACACGTCCTAGGGGAAGGGGTTGGGCTGGTCACGATTTGGAACGAGAACAAGGCTGCTCTCTCGTTCTGGCGGAGTGTCTTCGAACGTCGCGCGCCGAAAACCTTGGCCATGTTCGATCAATCCGGCAAGACCCCAAAGATGGGACAGGGCACCTCTGCGCGGGAAATCACCGAGTCACTGCTCGCTGATTTGACCGCGGCGTACCGGGAGGCGGCGGGCCGAATGCCGGAATGACGGTTATCGGATGATGCCAAATCCGGGTAAACGTTTGCTCCTTCGAGCGGGGTCGACCCCATCGCCCGGAGCTAAAGCCACCGGTCTAGGTGCCGAAGCCGGCTGAAGACCGGCTGATGCTAGGTGAGAAAGGAAGCCTGATGAAGAAGACGGTGCGGTATGGAGATGCCACGAAATCGTCAAGTGGGACTATTTCACGTGCCGCTACTGTGGCTGGGACGGAAAGGTCTGGCCCAACTGGCTCTATCTGTCCTGGAATCACCTGCTGCCGGTGGGGCATCCGGAGCGGGGACAACCCCCTGTTAATCGTCTCCGCCTGCCGATTCTGCAACGAGGCGAGCAATAAGACGAAGTGGGACGTGGAAGGGAAGAGCCCGGAGGAGCTGCTAGTGATGAAGGCACCGTTTATGCTGGCGGTGCAAGCGAAGTACGAAGAGTATTGGGAGGCAGAGATTCAATTACAGGCGACCGGCTATAGCAGTTCAGCGGAGGAAAGTGGTAGGTTTGAAGCGCGCATTGATAGGGTTGCAGAGTAGGGTCATGACGGTTTTCATCGCTCCGGGTTTAACCAGGTAAGGCGAAATGGACAGTTTCTCGCTTGCCAATGTTTGTGGCCCGCAAGAGGTATGGTGGCCCAAGTCATCCCGTAAGTGGTGCAACGACAAGTCATATTTATCCGATGAACGATCAATCCTGGAGATCGAAGATTGACCACTCAAGATTCACGTGCTCTGGAGCCTGATGCCTTTCTGGCCAACAAGCTGTACCCCGACGCACAGTCGGTATTTAGTTGGTATCCCGTTTCCCTTGAAGATGCATCGCTTGATTGTGTGGTAGTCCTGGACACCAACATACTGATATTCCCCTACACGATCAGTTCAGAAGGGTACCCATTCCAAGGCGGTGATTGCGCCCCCTCCATCATCATCCGCGACCACGCCGAGATCGACCGCATCGTCGCCCTCGACATCCGCGACGGCCGCATCAGAGCCGTCCGGATGGTGCTGAACCCGAGCAAGCTGCGTCATCTGGCTGTGGAATTGCGGTCCGCCATCTGACAGCGGTTCTCGGATTGGTTGTCGTCGTTTCCTAGCGTCGGGGTGCGGCCTCGCCTGTCAACCATTGCGGAAACCGCTGTGAGTCCAGCGGTCTCCGCTGGCCGCGCGCCTGTCTGCCCCTGCGCCGCGGGCCGTCATCCTGATCGGGTGAAGGCTGCTGGCTGCACTCGCACCTAGCACAGGTTGTGGCGAAGCTGGCCGTCGGCGAGGTAAGGGTGCAGGAGGTAGCCGCCTCAATGGCGTGGGAACCAGCCGGATTACCGTAGTACCCCTACCCGGCTGGCGTCGATGATGAGGAAATAGTGGCACGGCTCGGCGCCGGGATTGCGGAACTCGTGCGTCATATCTGAGTGGAACGCGAGCGAGTCGCCGGCCGCCAGCATCACCTCTTGCGCTCCGAGGCGGGCGTGGAGGCACCCTTGCACAATCGTGATGTGCTCTTCCACGCCAGCCCGGTGAGGCGGGAACGCGCCCGTGCTTTGACCGGGCGGGATGGAATACCACAACACCTCGATGCCGTGGCGCTGGAACGTGGGGGCGAGGATGTGCCGTTCGACCCCGGAGTGGGGGTCCACCAGCACGCGCCGCTCGCCCGCACGCATAAGCGAGAGCCCCTGCGCACCCTCGACCAGCCGCTCCTCCAGGAGGTCCGAGACCGACAAGTCCAGAGCGGCGGCGATCCGGCTGACCACCTTGATGGTCGGGTTCTTCGCGCCGCGCTCGACGTCGGAGAGCATGGCGCGGCTCACCCCGCTCCCCGCCGCCAGCGACTCCAAGGTCATTCCGCGCGCATGCCGGCGCGCGCGGATGGCCGGCCCGATCTCCATGCTGCCTCTCGCCTCCACTGGCGTCTCTGCTTCTATAGTAGCTCAACATCCACTATAGTGGATACTGCGGCGCCGTGCCGTCGTCCACAGTTTAGACGGTCCCCAATCGTAGCCGGGCGGGGACGTGATGGGGGAGCGGAAAAATGGCGACGGTGCAAGGACGGCGGGCGGCAGACGGGGTCCTCTTGGGTCTCCTGGGCGTCTTGTGTTTCAGCCTCACCCTCCCGGCGACACGGGCGGCCGACCCGGCCTTCGGGGCTGTCGTCGTCGGCCTCGGGCGCGCCCTCGTCGCGGCGACCCTGGCCGGCTTGCTGCTTTGGAACCGCCGGGAGCGCCCGCCGGCGCGGCGCTACTGGCCGGGGCTCGCCATCGTGGCCGCTGGGGTCGTGGTCGGGTTCCCGCTCTGCTCCGCTCTGGCGTTGCAACACCTGCCGGCTGCACACGGTGCGGTCGTAACCGGGCTCGTGCCCGCGGCGACCGCCGTGATGGCCGTGCTGCGCGCCGACGAGCGGCCGCCGCGGGTGTTCTGGATTGGCGTCACCGCCGGCGTCGCCACCGTGCTCGTCTTCGCCGTGGTGCAGGGCGCGGGCCGCCCACACGCGGCCGATGCCCTGCTCCTGGCCGCCGTCGCCCTCGCCGGCCTCGGCTATGCGGAAGGCGGCCGCCTCGCGCGCGAGCTGGGCGGTTGGCGGGTCATCTGCTGGGCACTCCTGCTGGCGGCGCCGTTCCTCGCCCTGCCCGTCGCTCTGGCCCTCCCGCATGTCAGCACCGCGATCCCAGCGGGAGCCTGGCTCGGGTTCGCCTATCTGTCGTGCGTGAGCATGTTCCTCGGGTTCTTCGCCTGGTATGAGGGGTTGGCGCGGGGCGGCATAGCGCGCATCGCGCAGATCCAGCTCCTCCAGCCCGTGCTCACCCTCGGCTGGTCGGCCGCGCTGCTCCGCGAGCATGTCACGCCATTGATGGTTTTCGCGGCCCTGCTCGTGGTCGGAAGCGCCGCCGTGATCCAGCGGACCCGATAACGCGCCGGACGCGAGAAGCGCGGGCACCGACAACGTCTAGCTAGGCCCGGAGGGCAGGTGCGATCTGCGGCACGGCACTGAAGTCGGCAACCGCCCGCGCCACCGCCGCCCGCTCGTCCCACCCTGCGTCGCAGCAGGCCCGTGCGGCGTCGGTCAGCTGCTAGCTGGTTCACCCCATTTGCAGCCAGCGAGGTGCCACGAGCTCCGAATCGCGGCGAACGCGTATGCTTCGTCGAACGAAGGGCGCGGTTCCAGATGCTCCCGCCTACGCGACGCAGATCCCTGGCACCGCGATCTTCGCGAAGAGGTGGGGTTTAGCCAGAACACTATCCGGATAAAGCGCAAGGTTAGCCTGAAACTGGGAAGAGGCGAGTGCTTCGCGCAGCAGCTGGGCGGATTCCCACACCGCGACGTTCACGAAGGTGGTGCTGCCAGCAATTCCCCGGTGCAGCTGAATGGAAATAGCGCCGGCCTGTTTCATGAGCGCCGGGCTGGTCTGCCTCGGCAAGGAAGCGCACAAGC
Organism: Longimicrobiales bacterium; assembly: GCA_038233155.1. GTDB lineage: Bacteria > Gemmatimonadota > Gemmatimonadetes > Longimicrobiales > Longimicrobiaceae > JBBSMO01. The sequence continues at coordinate 315 of JBBSMO010000279.1, read as the reverse complement.
TGGACGAACGCGACCTCGCCGCCGATCTGGCCGAACTCCAAAACGTGTTCACTGGTCCGCGACGCCGACCGTGGGAAACGCACCACCTGCCACGGCTGCGGGCGCTGCTCGTCGAACCGGACACGCGAGCGGCCATTGCGAGAAAGGCAGGCATAACCCCGCGCCGGTTGCACGACGTGCAGACCGTCTACCGCAAAGGCGCGCGGGACGCCTGGACGACGGCCGCGCTGCCGGGACTGCGGCGGCTCGCAGCCGAGCCGCGCGGAAGCCGCTCCAGCGGGGACCGCTCCGGGGTGGCGGCGCTGGCCGATGCGG
>JBBSMO010000278.1:0-4326 GCA_038233155.1 Longimicrobiales bacterium | reverse complement strand
TGAACACGATCACGATGCTCGAGTTTCGCCGCAATGCGCGCGACGCCCTCGAAGCTGTTCAGCGGGGTGAGCGGTTGCTCCTGACGTACCGCGGAAAACCGGCCGCGCTCCTCGAGCCGGTAGAACCCCCCGGGCCGCCGAATGTACCCGACGACGATCCGTTGCTGCGCATAGATGAGTGCGCAGTCGACGGGCCGGGCGGGCCGCTCTCCAACGACGAGGTCGACCGGTTGGTGTATGGCGCTTAGCGTCTTCGTCGATACCTCCGGCTGGTACGCACTGATCGACCGCCGCGACGCCAGGCACGCCGCGACGAAGGGTGCCGTCGAGCGGTTGGTCGGCGAAGGCGCGCGCCTCGTATCGACGGACTACGTAATCGACGAATCCTGCACTCTGGCGAAAGCGCGGGTCGGCTCGGAGGCGGCGTTGCGGTTGCTCGATCTGCTGAACGAAACCGCGGCGCTCGAAGTTGATTGGATCGGCGCTGACCGATTCGCTCGGGCGGAAGCGCTGTTCCGGCAGTACGAAGATCATGCGTTCTCCTTCACCGACTGCACGAGCTTCGCCGTTATGCGGGAACGGCGGATCAAGGAGGTGATCACGGGCGACCACCACTTCCGCATCATGGGCTTTCATCTGCTTCCCGAACGCCCGTAATCTCCCGCATGGCCGCTGCCAGCGACTCGTTTGCGGAAGCGTACGCTCCCCCGCACGGGGGAAAACGACCCCTGCGGACACTCCGGCGAATGACAGCTTGGTACTCGAATCCAACCTGTTTTGCGGTGGCCGGGCCACGTCGCACCTTCTATTGTTGGCCTCCGATGTTGGTGTTGCGGAGGTCGCGGTCCGTCTGCATGTTGCCAAGAACGCCCGCCGGCATCGCTGGCCCCCGCGCCCGCGGCATCGAAGCAGCCGCAGACCTCACCTGGAACTCCCAATGATCAGACAACTCGGATTTTTTGCCCTCCTCTCCGCGCTGCTGGGCGGCGCCTGCGCAAACGATGCGGACCAGAGCGCTCCGGCTGCCGAATCGGCGGCGGTGGCGGTGCCAGAGTACACGATCCAGGATTTTCTCGGCACTACCAACGCCAGCGGGGCCTCGTTCTCACCGGACGGGTCGAAGATCCTGATCTCGACCGACGAATCGGGGGTCTACAACGCGTATGCGATCCCGGTAGCCGGTGGCGAACCGGTGCCGCTCACCAGCTCTGCGGATGATGCCGTCCGAGTGATCTCGTATTTCCCTAGCGACGAGCGCTTCCTGTACTCGAGCGATGCCGGCGGGAACGAGCGGAATCACCTGTACGTCCAGACGGCGCGCGGCGAGGTGCGGGATCTCACGCCGGGAGATGAGGTCCGCGCCGGCTTCCTCGGCTGGGCCGGTGACAAGCAGTCGTTCTTCGCGGGTACCACCGAACGGGACCCGCGCTGCACGGACATCTACGAATACGAGGCCGACGACTACGAGCGCTCGCTCTTGTATCGAAACGAGCAGTGTCTGTCACCCTCCGCCATCTCGAGAGACGGCCGGTACGTCGCGCTCGGGAAGCCGCGCACCACCAACGACAGCGACATCTATCTGTATGACCGCCAGGCGCAGCAACTGCGCAACTTGACGGAGCACACCGGCGACGTGCAGAACTCGGCGGCGGACTTCACCCCGTCGGGAGATGCGCTGCTCTACATTACCGACGAAGGCAGCGAGTTCGCGCACCTCGTGCGCTACGATCTGGCAACGGGCGAGAAGAAGACACTGCTGCAGCTGGAATGGGACGTGATGTACGCCGGCTTTTCCGAGAGCGGAAAGTATCTCGTCGCGGGGATCAACAATGATGCGCGTACCGAGGTGCGGGTGTTCGACGCAGCGACGATGCAGCCGGTGCAGCTCCCCACCCCGCCGAACGCAGACATCACCTCGGTTCGCTTCTCCCCAGACGACAGCCGCGTGGCGTTCTACGCCAGCGACGCCCGCTCGCCAAGCGATCTGTTCACCGCACCGCTGGCCGAAGGTGAGCCGGTGCGGCTGACGCGCGCCCTGAACCCGCGCATTCAGCCGGACCACCTGGTTGAGGGCGATGTGGTGCGGTTCGCCGCCGCGGGCGGAGTGCAAGTTCCCGGCATCCTGTACAAGCCGCACGCCGCATCTCCCGATAGCAAGGTGCCGGCGCTGGTGTGGGTTCACGGCGGCCCGGGCGGGCAGAGCCGCGTCGGCTACAGCGGCCTGATCCAGTACCTCGTCAATCATGGCTATGCGGTGTACGCCATCAACAACCGCGGCTCGAGCGGCTACGGCAAGACGTTCTACGCGATGGATGACCGCAAGCACGGCGAAGCCGATCTCGCGGATGTGGTAGCCAGCAAGCAGATGCTCGCGGAAACCGGTTGGGTAGATCCGGAACGAATCGGCATCATCGGCGGCAGCTATGGCGGCTATATGGTGTTAGCCGCGCTCGCGTTCCAGCCGGACGAGTTCGATGTCGGAATCGACATCTTCGGAGTAGCCAACTGGCCGCGCACGCTCGAGAGCATCCCGCCGTGGTGGGAGGCGCAGCGCGAGGCGCTCTACGCCGAACTAGGGGATCCCGTCGCTGACTCCGCGCGCCTGCAGCGCATCTCGCCGCTCTTCCACGCCGGGAACATCACCAAGCCGCTGCTGGTGCTCCAGGGCGCGAATGACCCGCGGGTGCTGCAGCAGGAATCGGACGAAATCGTCGAAGCGGTGCGCAAGAACGGGGTGCCGGTCGAGTACATCGTCTTCCCCGACGAGGGGCACGGCTTCGCGAAAAAGGAAAATCAGGAGCGGGGCTACCAGGCCGTGCTCGATTTTCTGAACCAACACCTGGGCGATAGGCAGAAAGGAGCAGCGGTGAGCGGATAACTGCTGCCCTCAGAGCTATAGACCGGCCAAATTCCCTGCCCACGTAGCGACGATGAGCACCGTCACCGCTACCGCGGAGGACGGCCGTGCGTTAGGATGGAACTGCAGCGCGCGCTACGAAGTTCGCAAGCTTCTCCCAGGTGGGTAGCGGTGGGCAGGGACAGGGGAGGTCACAGCGGTTTCCAAGAAAAGTTGGGCTTCCCGCCTCTGCCCGGCGCACGAAGTGCCGCGCCAGGGAGAGAGAGAAAACCACACCCCTTTGCAGTTCTCCCTTCCCCCTCCTTGTGGAGTAAGGGCCGGAGAAGGGGGTGAGGGATTCTGCTCCATAGCGGCGCCTGCTGCCGCCCCTGCCGCGCCTATGGCTCCCGCGGCACCAGCCCCACCACCTCGATACCACCGGCCTTGGCGAGGTCGATCGCGTTGATCACATCGCCGTAGCGGATGTTTTCGGCGCCCTTCACGAACAGCACCTTGCGCGGCCGGTCCTGGAAGATGCCGGCCACCCGCTGCTCGAGGTTCTGCGGCGCGATGGCGATGCCGTTGATGCTGTAGCTAGGCCCCGGATCTACTTGCAGGATGATCTGGTCCGGCGGAGTTTCCGCGCTGGTGCGCTCCTCGATGGGCGGCACCTGCACCTCGATGCCCTTCTGCAGCGTCGGCTGGATCACCATGAAGATGATCAGCAGCACTAGGAGCACATCGATCATGGGCGTCATGTTGATCTCCGCCGTGGGGCCGCCCCCCATCCCGCCACTGGTCATCGCCATGATCTATCTCCCGGCTGGAGGCGCTGCCGCTAAGCGGCGGACCGGGGACGGCGCCGCTGACTGCTGCCCTTCCGTCTCTTCCGGCGTGGTGATGGCGCCTACCGTCCGCACACCGGCGGCGCGCGCCGCCTCGATGCCAGTCAGGACGATGTCGTAGCCCACGTTGCGGTCGGCCCGCAAAAAGAGCAGGTGGTCACCGGGCCGGTCGTAGTAGATGGTGCGCAGCCGGCTCGCGAGCTGCCCCGGAGCCACGGCATCTCCCTCGAGGAAGAAAACGCCGTTCGCGTCGATGCCGAGCGTCACCACGTCGTCATCGGGTTCGGGGATGAACATCTCGGCTTCTGGCAGCGTCGCCTCGTACTGGGAAAGCATCGGCGTGATGACCATGAAGATGATCAGCAGTACGAGCATCACGTCAACCATGGGAGTGACGTTGATCGATGAGGTGACGCCCGAGCCCTCCATGCCAGCGACAGCCGGCATGATGGAGCTGCCGCCAAAGCCGATTTCGCCCGTTGCCCCCCGGATTCCGCCCGCCATGTCAGTCTCCCGATGCTGGCAGCGAGCCCAGGTTGCGTAGCGCTTCGCGCTTCAGCATCCAGTCGATCATTTCGCGGCCGGCGTAGGCGACTTCCGAGAACAGGGTCTCGAGGCGGCCGGTGAAGTAGTTGTAGATCCAGA
>JBBSMO010000277.1:0-4334 GCA_038233155.1 Longimicrobiales bacterium | reverse complement strand
GAGAACCTCGCTAGGGCGGAGCATGCGCATCCTGATCGATGAAGATTTGGACGTTCGCCTTCGGAACTACTTCAGCAGCGAACACGAGGCAATCACCGTCAGCTACCGTGGTTGGACGGGCATGAAGAACGGGGAACTCCTGGAACGCGCCTCTGGGGAATTCGACATCTTCGTGACGATGGACAACAACCTGCCCGAGCAGCAGAACCTCTCCGCCTTCGAGATCGCAGTGGTCGTTCTACGACCGCGATCACAAGATCTCGAAGGCCTGACAGAACTGCTACCGAAAATCGAACGCCTGCTGCCGAGCCTCCGAAACGGCCAAGCGATACGGGTTCACCCACAGCGCCGGAATCCACCAGCAAGCAGGCGGTAGCGATCTACACAGACTGAGGCGGGCGTTCACTCGATTTCGTGCCTGCACGGGTTTTCACGGTGTCGCCCCAGCGTCGCGTCCTTAGAAACCCATGAAATTCCAGCCCAGACGGGGCGAGGCTAACGCAATGCTGCTCTGACTCCATACCGATGAGCTTCCCCTTGCCCGCTCGTCGTGAGGAAATAGCGGGAGTCCCGGCTTGGACGTTCGCGCCGGAAGTATGTTATTCTGCCACTTCTGCGCGGTCCCGCCGCGCGAAGTACTCGCGTGTTTCGCGCGCCACTACGCCCGAGAGCAGCAGCAGTCCTATGAGGTTGGGGAACGCCATGAGGCCGTTCATCACGTCGGCGAAGCTCCACACGAGTTCGAAGCCGGTCGCTTGCGGCAGGGTGACGACCCAGGCGCCCACGAAGATTTCGGATTTTGTGTTTTGGATTGCGGATGGACCCGGCAACGATTCAGAACGCTCTACTCCCTCGTCTGCCGTCTGCCGCCTGCCGCCTACTCCTGCTCCCACCCGCAGGCTGTGATCTCCGCCCCGTGTTCGCCCAGCGCCGGGGGAGGGTGCCGAAGGCTTGCAGGAGTTCGGGAGAGGCGCAACGGCGACGCCACCTGCCGGACGCGGCCGAACGTACCCCCTTCCGTCTCCCACAGCCCGCCGCGCTCGCGAAGCAGCGGTTCCCGTAGCGCCTCGCCGACCGTTTGTACCGGCGCGCAGGGAACGTTGGCATTCTCGAGCCGCTCGAGCCAGGCCGCGGCCGTCTGCCTCCGAAAGCGGGTCCCGAGCAGAGCGACCAGCTCCGCACGGTGGCGGATGCGCGCGGGGTTGGTAGAGAACCGATCGTCTTCCGCCAACGATGGCTGACCCATGGCGGCGCACAGCCGCTGCCACTGCGCGTCGTTGCCCACGGCGACAACTATCGGGCGACTTGCGGTTTCGAAAGCTTGATAGGGGACAATTGTCGGGTGTGCGTTGCCGTACCGAACCGGTTCCGTTCCGGTGACCAGAGTGGCCTGCGCCACATTGATCAAACCCGCGAGCGCGCTGTCGAAAAGAGAGATCTCGATCTGCTGCCCCTTTCCAGAGCGAGTACGTTCGCGGAGTGCCGCGAGAATGGCAATGGCGGCGTTCTGGCCCGCAAGCACATCTACCAAAGCCACTCCGGTCTTCATCGGCTCGCCGTCCGGCTCGCCGGTGATGGACATCCACCCTGCGCGCGCTTGAATGGCAAAGTCGTAGCCGGGGCGGCCGGCCTCGGGACCCGTCGCCCCATAGCCGGAAATCGTGCAATAGACGAGGCCGGGGCTGCTCCCGGCAAGCGCCTCGTAGCTCAAGCCCCACCGCGCCGCGGTGCCGGGCGCAAAGTTCTCGACGACCACATCCGCCTCTAGCGTGAGCCTGCGGACGAGCTCGCGGTCTTCCGGACTGTTCAGGTCGGCGGCGAGAGATCGTTTGTTGCGGTTGGCGCAAAGATAGTACGCGCTCTCGGCACCCGCCGGGCCGGCCGCGAAGGGCGGTCCCCACTGCCGCGTGTCATCCCCCGTGCCCGGCCGTTCCACCTTGATCACTTGCGCGCCGAGATCCCCCAGGATCATGGTACACAGGGGCCCCGCCAGCACCCGGCTCAGATCTAGAACGCGGATGCCAGCCAGTGCAGCGGGTGGTGACGAGCGGCCACCACGCAGCTCCTCGCTCAGTCGGCTACCGCATGAACTGCCCGGGCGAGCTCCTCGAGGTTTACGGGCTTGTGGAGCAGGGGTTGCCCGCTATGCCTGGCCGCATCCCACTCGCGGTCACCGGGGCCGAGACCGCTGAGGAAGATCACCCGGCGTGCCAGCACGGGAACGTTGGCGTTGAGCGCGCTCCAGATGTCGGTGCCGCCCTGCATCCCCAGCTTCAGGTCGAGCAGAATTGCATCCGGCATGGCACGCAGGATCATGTCGATCAGTTGATCTCCCGAGCTTTCATCCGGATCTACGGCCGAGGCTTCCGCGCCTATCCTGCCGAACAAACGGACCAGCGCTTCGCGGACTACGGGGTCATCATCCAGCACGAGCAGCCGGAAGCCGGCGAGCAGGTCCCGCTCCGGCGGTTTGATGGGATTTTGTTCGCGCAGAACCGGTAGGCGCAGCTCGAAACAGGCTCCGTTGAGCTGTTTGCTCGGCTTGTAGCGGACCGAGCCGCGCAACTGGGTCACTGCCCATACCACCGAACTGAGGCCAAGACCGGTCCCGCCGCTTCGCTCGTCTCTAAACAAGGGTTGGAAGATGGAGCCGATGTCATCGTCAGCCACGCCTGGCCCGTCGTCCTCTACGGATGCGACTAGGAACTCGTCGCCGTTCTCCCGGACCACCACCAGCGTCAGCCGGATCTCGCGCCGCGCGTACCGGGCGCCGTTGCTGAGCAGGTTGGCGAGCGCCCGCGAGAAGAAGGACGCCCGCCCGCGTACGGCCGTTCCAGGCGGCAAAGTAGTGATCAAGCGGATCTCGAGCGGCGGCGCTCCATCCAAGAACCGGCGGATCACGCGCTCCGCTATGTGCTTAGGGTCGAAGACGACCTCGGGCGAAAGACTTTTGCCCTTCAGCGTCTCCATCACATCGCGCAGCATGGCGCCGAGTTCGTCCGATGTTTCCGCCAGCCGCTCGAGCTCGGCAAGGGGGATGCGCCCGGTCTGCGCATCGCCGAGTGCGACCGCAGCCCTGCCCTTCACCACCGCCACGAGGTTGGCGAGGTCGTGCATGAGTTCGCCCGCTACCTCCCCGAGGGACAGGAGGCGATCCGAATCCGTCTCGGGGGCGGAGCGCCCGCTTGGCCTGCTCATTGACATGCGACGGCAGCTCCCCCGTTCGGTTGCCTGCTCGTCAGAACCCGCAGGAATTCGGCGGACGCACGCGCGAAGGCCCCCCGCTCGCGCAGCTCGGAAGGGCTTTCTCCGGTCAGCTTCTGCGCAATTCTGCGCAGCCCGCTGTCGGAAGCGTAGCCGCAAACCATCGAGACGTTGAGGATGGGGCGGCCGGGGTCATCGAGAAGCTCCGCCGCCTGGAGCAGACGCATCCATGCGAGCAACGAGCGCGGTTCTGGCAGATGGGCGCGTTCGCACCAGCGGTGGAGAGAGCGCCGGGACATGTACAACTGGCGGGCGAGCTCCGTTCCTTGTCCGCCGCGCGCGGTCACCTCCGCTGCCGCTTCCAGAATTGTGCGGGTGCGCGAGGGGAGATCCGGCGGCAGCACATTCTCGAGAAGCTGCCGGAGCGGCCGGCCTCGCGCTCTCTTCAGCCGCTGCCGGATGCCGTGGTGCGTGTCATCATGCCCGATCGAAATGACTTGCAATACGCCCCACTCGCCCAGGGTGCGGAGATCATCGAACCGGCGCGGGGTCACCTCGAGTGCCGCCAGCACCGGAACCGACGGATAAGCGCTCAGCACAGCGCGCAGTCGCGGCGCCAACGTGGCATTTCGGCCGCCCTCGTACGGATGAACGACCACAACGGTGCCAGCCTGCGCCTCTTCAAGCCCGCTCGCGAGCGCCTCCCAACACCGGACAAAGGACACCCGGAACTCACCTGCCGCTGCGGCACTGAGCCGGCTACGGAAGACTGGATCCGGATGCAGCACGAGCAGCGGGCGCTGTTGCGGATTCATGGGAGCGACGCGGCGGGATTGATCCGTAGCGGATACGCGGGCGCGGACGACCCTCAAAGACAGGACCGCCGGAAGGGGCATGGTGCAGAAAGTTGTGGTCCGTAGAACCATTGTATACGGCGATGCCCGAAACCGCCAGTCCCGAGCAAGATCCCGCTTCGGGAGAGTATCGGCGCACAGGGCACCAACGTGAACGGCGCCCACCGGAAGTAGACGGAGCGGCGCCGCCGGTATAGGTTGCCGCCGGCATGAATCAAAGTCTGAAGCATCTCGGCATTTTCCTGCTCTGGAACGTTGCGGCGAGCATTTCGTTGT
>JBBSMO010000276.1:0-4338 GCA_038233155.1 Longimicrobiales bacterium | reverse complement strand
GTTCAGCCCGTGCAGCATGGCGAAGGTGACCAGGGCGACGTTGAACAGCCGCCAGAAGGGGTTGCGCCAGCGGGCGATGACGAGGTCCGCGTCCAAGTGCTCGACGCCGATGAACAGGTTCCACCAGACGATGTGGTAGAGCGCTAGAAAGATCAGCGCCAGCCCCGTCAGCCTCATGAAGAACCAGGAGAACACCTCGAAGTTGCCCCGGCTCCCGACAGGTCGATTGTACCCGCCGCCGCGGCGCGCAACTCCGCGAATGGGCGAGGTAGCCGGGTAGCGCGCGAGGCCCATGTCCGGCTCGCCGGCCTGCGGCATCGGCGCCTCTTCGGTGACTACGGGCGGCGTCATGGTTCGACCTCGACTAATGCGCGCTCCGCTTCGATCTCGATGCAGCGGTCGGCGTCGGGGTACAGTTCGCAGCGCTGCTCGTGCCGCGATGCCCCCGGCTCATCGGCGAGGCCCACGAGCGGTGCGAGCATCATCCACGCGATGGGCAGCATCGCCAGCAGCACGACAATACCCGCTGCGAGCACGAGCTGGCGCTGGCGGTGCATCACCGATGGCCAAAAGTCTTGGATGATGATGCGCAGCCCGTTCACCGCGTGGAAGAGCACGCTGAAGACGATGCCGAGCTCGGCGAAACGGAAGAACGGGTGGCGGTAGATGGCGAGCGCGTCGTCGTACTTGCCCGGCCACCAGATGACCAGCGCGGTATCCACTACGTGCACGATCAGAAAAAGCAGGATGCCCAGGCCGGTCGCCCGGTGCAGCACCCAGCTCCACATTCCTTCGCGCCCCCGGTACCGCACCGCCGCGCCGAGAGAGCTGGCCCGATACGCCGTCTCCATCCTTGCCTCCAGAAGTTCTAGTGGTACCTGCAACAACGCCGCACCCGCTTCGGGCGCGGCGTTGCGCTCTCTCAGAGCTGCTGCATCGGCTCTCGGACCGCTTCCGCGGACTTGTTCAGCGCGGTGCGCTCGTCGTCCGATAGCTCGACTTCGATGATCTCTTCGATGCCGTTCCGGCCCAGCTTGCAGGGCACGCCGAGGAACAGATCGTTCATCCCGTACTCGCCCTCGAGCCATGCCGCACACGGCAGAATCCGCTTCTTGTCGCGCACGATCGCCTCAGCCATCTGCACGGCCCCGGCCGAGGGCGCGTAGTAGGCCGAGCCCGTCTTGAGGTGCTGCACGATCTCCGCGCCGCCCTTGCGCGTGCGATCCACGATCTCGTCCAACCGCGGGCGCTCGATGAAGTGGGTCACCGGAATTCCCGAGACGGTGGTGTACGAGATCAGCGGCACCATCGTATCGCCGTGCCCGCCCAGCACCATCGCCTGGATGTCCTCTACCGATACATCGATTTCGAGCGCCAGGAAGGAGCGGTAGCGCGCCGTATCTAAGATCCCCGCCATCCCGATCACCCGCTCGCGCGGAAAGCCCGATGCCTTCTTGGCCACGTAGCACATCACGTCCAGCGGGTTGCTCACCATGATGATGATCGCCTCCGGCGATACCCGCGCGATGTTCTCGCAAACCTCCCGGACGATCTTGGCGTTGGTTTGCAGCAGATCGTCGCGGCTCATCCCGGGCTTACGGGCGATGCCAGCAGTGACGATGTAGATGCCAGACCCCGCCGACTCCTCGTACCCGTTCGTGCCCGTCACCCGCGAGTCGAACAGCTCGATGGGAGCCGATTCCCACTGATCCAGCGCCTTGCCCTGCGGAATGCCCTCGACGATGTCGATCAGCACCACTTCGCGCGCGAGTTCCTTCTCCGCCACCCGCTGCGCCGCAGTCGCCCCGACGTTGCCCGCGCCTACGACCGTGATCTTGTCCATTCCGCCCGTATAAAAGGTTTGTGCAAGGTTGTACCCGCCGCTCGTGTGGCGGTTCGAGCGGGGGCAAGGTAGGAGCCGGTACGGGGGCTGTCAACCGCGCGATTGCTGCGAATCGGCCGGGGTTTGGGCGGCGGGTGAGGTGTCGCTGCCGGGGCGCCATCCGCTCTGCCGAAGCGCCTCGAAGAGAGCCACCGCCGCGGAGGTGCCGAGATTGAGGCTGCGCGCCCCGCCGCGCATCGGAATCCGCAGCACGCGCCGCGGGTCGGCCTCGAGCAGCTCGGCCGGAAGGCCGCGAGACTCCGGGCCGAGCAGCAGTGCATCGCCCGGCTGAAAGCGCGCGTCCCAGAGGGACCGTTCGCCGCGTGTCGACAACATCCAGATGATGCGATTTGCGGCGGCGGCGCGAAAGTCGTGGAAGCTGGTGTGGCGATGCACCTCGGCCTGCTCCCAGTAGTCCATTCCGGCGCGCCGCGCCCGCGGGTGGTCGAGCGAGAAGCCGAGCCGCCCGATCAGGTGGAGAGGGGCGCCGGTGGCGGCGCAAAGCCGCGCGACGTTGCCCGCGTTGCCGGGGATCTCGGGTTCGAAGAGGGCGAGGTGGAAGGGCAATTTTGAATTCTAGATTTCGGATTTCCGGACGATTCGGAATGATGGTTTAGCTGGCGGGCGGGAGATCTTTGTCCATAGGTGCAGCACCGGCGCGACCGCGCGCTATTTGAGGAGCGATCCTAGCGCCGGCGTGAATGGGACCGCGGCTTTCCTGCCCGTCCCGGCCGACAGCGCGGACTTGGTGGGGGTGTTCGAGCTTATCTCCTCACCGTTGCGGGAAGGCAAGAACGTGCTGCTGACCAATGTCCAAGGGTTGACCGCCAGCGGTCAGCGCGCAAAGGACACCGACCGCATCACCTTCACCGTCGAGCCTGACCGGCTGGAGCCGAGCAACAGCCTCGAGAACAACCCCGATCCGGAGCCGGAGCCGTGCCCCTGCCGTAGCGGTCAGGTAGCTATCGTTACCTGGTCAGTGGGGGTCGTTCCGCACCGGAGCGCACCCCCACTTGCCTTCAGCCGCCCAGTGGCCGGCGGCCGGGTCTTCCGCGTTCCGCATTCCGCATTCCGCAATCCCCCTACCCTCCCACCTGCGACAGCGCCGTCAATCCCCCGCTGCCTGCATCGCTGCCCCGCACCAACCAGTGGCGCTCGGGCTTGATGCGCAGCGTTTCGGCGATGAGAGGCTCGAGGGGTTCGCCGCGCCGGAGCGCGCCGCGCAGATCCGTCTGGAGGTGCCCGAAGAGGCAGGGGCGGAGCTGCCCGTCGGCAGTCAGGCGCATGCGGTTGCAGCTTCCGCAGTAGTTGTGGCTCATGGGGGTGATGACGCCCACGCTGCCGACGCCGTCGGCGAAGGCATAGTACCGGGCAGGTCCGTTGCCCGCTGGGCCGGCGGCAGGTTCGAGGCCGGCGATGCGGCTGAGCCGCCCGAGGATCTCGTCGGCGGAGACGTAGTCGTGCTCGGAGATGCCGAGGTTGGCTCCCGTCGGCATCACCTCGATGAAGCGCACGTGCCACGGCCGTTCGCGGGCGAAGCGGGCGAAATGCTCGAGTTCGTCGTCGTTGCGGCCGCGCATTACCACGCAGTTGATCTTGAGCGGAGCGAACCCGGCGGCTTCAGCCGCTGCAAGCCCTTGGAAGATCGCTGCAGCGGAGCCGGGGCGGCGCGAGATCGCATTGATGCGCCCGGGCTGCAGCGAATCCAGCGACACATTCAGGCGATGGACGCCCGCGGCGCGCAACTCCTCCGCTAAGGGGGCCAGCAGCACGGCGTTGGTCGACAGCGCAATGTCCTCGATGCCGCGGATGCCGCGGAGCGTACGCACCAGCCGCGGCAGGTCGCGGCGCACCAGCGGTTCGCCGCCGGTGATGCGCACGCTGCGCAGCCCCTGCCCCGCCATCACCTCAACGATCTTGCCGATCTCCTCGTACGACAGGATGTCGGCGCGCCGCAGCCAATCCAACCCTTCGAGCGGCATGCAGTAGACGCAGCGCAGATTGCACTTGTCGGTCACGGAGACGCGGAGATACTCGATGCGGCGGCCGAAGCCATCGCGCATCTCGGCGCCGGAAGTGCCGCCAGAATGCGGCGCCGGCGCGGATACGGCGGGGGCGGGCGCCGACGTGACGAGCGCGACCGGCGCCGCCGGGCGCGAAGACCGCCCGCCGAGTTGCACCAGCGGGAGCACTGCGCCGGTATCAGCGGTCATCATCGGAGCGTGCGTGGGGCGGAACCGCGCCAGCGAGCCAGTTCGCCTCACCATCCAGGTAGTGCTCGTGCTTCCAGACGGGAACCCGCCGTTTCAGTTCTTCGATGATGTAGCGGGAGGCGGCGTAGGCGGCTTCCCGGTGCGGCGAGGCGACGGCGATGGCGACGCTGATTTCGCCGATGTACAATGCCCCGGTGCGGTGAACCACCGCGATATTGCCGGTTTCCCAGCGGCTCCGCGCTT
>JBBSMO010000275.1:0-4338 GCA_038233155.1 Longimicrobiales bacterium | reverse complement strand
GCGCGCGATGGCGTGCAGAGCGCGAACCGGGAAGTCGTTGCAGTGCTTGACCCCGCTGTAGCGCTCCTCCTCCTCGTTGCAGAGCAACTCGAGCTGACCACCGGCATCAACGCGGACGAGTGCCGCCCCGGAATTGTGACCCGCGATCCCGAGACCTAGCAGCAAGACCGGCTGTTCGGCTTGCAGCGCAGCAGTGAGCGCACGGCCGCGTTCGCGCGCGAATTCGTCGCAGAGCTGGTGGAGCTGGTGGTTGTGGTAATACCGCCGCATCAGCGACCGGGCAGCAGCGTACGCGGCCCGCCCCAGCTGCGGATGCGCGGGTCCGTAGGAGCCGAAGATGTCCGCCATTGAGCCCAGTACAGTCTTCGGCGGGGGTGCGAGCAAGGAGTCGGCGGACGCGCCGCCCGAAGTGGAGGGCCGTCCCGACCGATCCGCGGAAGGCAGGGCCATATATGGCGCATTGTGCTACCGATGGGCTATGACCAGAGCGGCTGAGCGCGGAGGTGATCGCGCGGTGTTGGTGACGGGCGCAACCGGCAATCAGGGAGGAGCCGTCGTGCGACGGCTGCTGGCTGACGGATGGTCGGTGCGGGCCATGACACGCGATCCGTCCAAGTCCGACGCACGGCAGCTCGTCGAACAGGGCATCGAGGTAGTCGCCGGCGATTTCTGCGATCGGTCGTCGTTGCTGCGCGCGATGGCCGGTGTATACGGGGTGTTCAGCGTGCAGAACATGCTCGCCGGCGGGCCCGATCAGGAACGCAAGGACGGCATCGCAGTAGCCGACGCAGCCGACACCGCCGGGGTTTCGCACCTCGTCTACTCGTCGGTGGGCGGAGCGGAGCGGAGCACCGGAATCCCACATTTCGAGAGCAAATGGGGCGTGGAATGTCACATCGCGTCCCTGGGGCTGCGCGCAACGATCCTGCGGCCGGTGTTCTTCATCGACAACCTCATCACACCGGGTGCGTGGGGCCGCGTGATGTGGGGCTCGCTGCGGGGGGCCCTCGGCCGGGACACGCCGGTGCAGGTGATCGCGTTAGACGACATCGGCGCGATCACCGCGCGCGCGTTCGCAGAGCCTGATTCGTGGCTGGGCCGGCAGCTGGAGATCGCCGGCGACGAGGTCACTGTTCGCGAGGCCGAGGAGGCCTATCGGAGGGTTACGGGTCGCAGACCGCGCTACCTCTCGCTGCCGCCCAGGCTGGTCGCGCTCGGTGACCGCAGCGCGGCTGCGATGTTCCGCTGGTGTCGAGCCGAGGGCTACCGCGCAGACATCGTGGCGCTACGCCGCGCCTTTCCCGAGTTGCTCAGCCTTGAGGAGGGTCTGCGCCGCGGCGCGCCGATGAAGGCGCGTCTGCGGCCCTAGCCGTACGCCATGCGGATCTCCGCCTGGTGTTCCCAGCGCGCCTCGCCGGCGCCGTACTGCTCAAGGTCCGTGTCGGCGCCGGTGCCGAGCTCGCCGGCCGTCCAGCGAACAACGCTCGCGGGAACGGCGGCAGGGTTATCCAGGAAGCGGCCGAGGTAGCGGACCGTGCCCAGCTGCACGGCGAACCCGAGGCGACTGGCATCGCCGCGCCTGGACGCGATCCGGTGCCGGTCATCGTCGGTAAAGTAGAAGCAGCCGGCCAGCTCGTCGGCCGACAGCTCGCGGGTGAAGCGGCCGTAGTCCTCGGCACCCATCGCGCCGACCGCGGACGGGAAGCGCAGCACGCGCGCGTCGGGTGTCACGTCAGGGAAGGTCCAACGACGTGCCGGCGATGTCGTCGCGTCCGGCCTGGCGAGCCGCCGAGGCCGGGGCCAAGCCGATCGCGGCGTGAGCCGGGTCAGGCGCCGCGCGCCTGACTGCCGGCGCCGACAAGCGCGCGGGCGATTGCCGCGAGTTCAGCTCGTCGCCATCGCTGCGGACAGTCCTACACCGCCGGGCAGATCCTTGCCGGCGCACCCCTGCCCAGCTCGAGGAGCCCTGCTCCTCGGCAACCTCCCGACACGATCGCGTTCGGGCGCTGGGAGACTGAGCAGGTGGATCGAACTCGAGGTTTCGCGCTCGTCGCCTACCTGGTGTTGCTCGGGTCGCTGGCAACGCCGCTGTATGAGCCGCTGTCGGTGCGCGGTGAGACGCCGTGGGCGGTGCTCGCGGTACTCGGCGGTGCCCATATCGGGCTCGGCCTCGTCGTGCGGCGTGGATGGGTGCTCGTGCTTCCTGCCGTATTCGGTGTACTCGCGTTTGTGGCCAGCGGCGCCGAAGGGCTGGCGTGGCTGATCCTCGTGCTCGAGCTGCCGTTTCTGGTCGCCATCACCGCGGCCGCGTGGCTCACGGGGCGCAACCTCCAGCACGCCGCCACGGGGATGGGGATTGCCGCCTTCGCCGCCGCCGGCTGCACGCCTGTCGCGGCGGCCATCGCGACGGCCGCGCGCGGACCCGACGTCTCCGCGGCGCTGCAGGCGCGGCTCCCGATCGAGCTCAGTCTCGGCAACCTGTGTCCCAACACGCAAACCGCCGGGCCGCAACGGCGAATGTTGCGCCGCAGCGCCGAGCTTCTCATTACCGAGCTGCGACGCCGGCCCGACAACCTCGTGACATACACGTACTTCACCGAGCAGGACGCAGACGGGGACCGCCGCGAGATCACGATCAGCAGCTCGCCGAGGACCAGCTACGCGACCTGAAACGGCCCGGGCGCGACTGCGACCTCGCGCTCACATGCCGGATCGAAGCCGCCCTGGCCGCGCGCTGATCCGCCGCGATAACCGCGGGTGAGTTCAAGAGCTCCCAACATCTTCGCCCCTGAGGCACGCACTGCTGACGCTTCCTGGCCCGACAAATCCGCTGCTGAATCTCGTCCAAAGGGGCACTGCGCCAGCCTTCCCGGGGAGACGCTCCGAGACAGCATAGGCGCGAAGAAGCAGATCGGCTACTGCATCGGCGTGCGAACCGTGCGGGCGCGGCCCGCTGCGATCTGCACGACATCGCGACGAGCGATCCTCACGACGATTCCACCGGTTGCGTGATGTGCTCGGCGTCGCCGGGCGAGTAGATGAGCAGGCCGCGGAGCGGTTTTGTGATGTGTGCGGTGTGTTCGACGCCTCGCGGCACGAAGACGAACGTGCCCGGGCCGGCCACAACCTCACGGTCCCGGAAGACGAACGTCAGCTCGCCCTCGCCGATGTAGAAGCCCTCGTCTGTGTGCGGATGGATGTGCAGCGGCGGGCCTTCCCCCGCCGGGGCCCGACCCACCATCACCCGGTACGCCCCGCTCGTCAGCTCGTTCCCGATCAGGTCGGGCTCGCCCTCGTGATCGAAGACGAAGGTGGCTCCGCAGATGCTCTCCATTGGAGCGATCCTAACCGCGGCGCAGCGTCCAGTTGCCGCGATTCGCTAACGGCCCGCTACGGCGTGGCGCTGCCAGATTCGCCTGAGAGCAGCCGCGTATGCGAAAAGCGCAGCTCGTCGTCCATACCGGCACTGTCGCCCGGCTGCCTGATCTGCCTCAATGGAGCACCGGCGGCGACCGATGAGAACCGCTGGCGCGGCTCCGAAGGAGTAGGCCGCTGGTTCGAATCCAGCTCGGGGCGCTTCAGGCGAAACCGGGTCGGCGGCACCCGTTCCCGGGCTCAGGGAGCACTCCGGTGTCGACCGCGACCGGGCCAGACTCGCGCTCTCGCCTGCTCCTCCGAGCAGGAGGAGTGTGCGACCGTAGACGTGGAAGCGTGATCACCGTAGGATTGGTCTTTCCCGACCCGGAGGGGCGACATGTTGGCAAGGTGGGAAGGGGCGGATGGGCAGGCCCTCCGCCGTACCGCTGAGGAGATGAACTCCCGGGCGGCATCCGGCCCGCCCCCCGGCGTGCCGTCGAATGGCTTCCTGATGCTGATCGACCCGGACAGCGGCAAGAGCCTCGCCATCGCACTCTTCGAGACGGAAGAAGATCTCCGCAAAGGCGACGAGGCGCTCAACGCAATGAACCCCGAGCCGGGCGAAAAGGTGGGCAAGCGGACCTCCGTCGAGCAGTACGAGGTCGCGGTCGACGTCAGGCTCTGAAGTCGAACACACTGCTGCTGCCGCCTGGCTGCGGCACCCTGCCGCTCGTGCCGCAAAGCGACAGCGACTGTGCGTTGGTGATCGCCGCTGTCTCAAGCAGCTGAGAATTCCCGGCGACGCAAAGCGACCACCAACAGTCCGACACCGACGACGGTCAGCACCACAAAGATCCCGACTACGGGTGGAACCCAATCGGGAACGTCATCCACGAAGAACGCCGGTAGCGCCGAGAGCGCGGAGAGCACCCGGCTCACGATGACGGCGACCACCCCACCTCGGCCACCACGCCAGGCCAT
>JBBSMO010000274.1:0-4354 GCA_038233155.1 Longimicrobiales bacterium | reverse complement strand
GTCCCGTTTGCGCGCAGCCCAATCCGCGGCACTCGCCTCGTCGATCTATATGGTCTGCCGCAAGACGGAGCGCGAGCCGCTGGGCTTCTGGAACGACATCCAGCCGCGGGTGAAGGCAAGGGTAGAGGAGAAGCTCGAGCAGTTCTGGAACGCGGGGATCGCGGGCGGCGACTTCTTCATCAGCGCGATCGGCCCCGGTATGGAGGCGTACTCGCGCTACGAGCGCGTCGAGACGTACGACGGTCAGCCGGTCGGCGTAGCGGAGTTGCTGCAGTACATCCGGACCGTCGCCACCGACTTCCTGGTGCACCGGCTGCTGCGCAACACATCCGCGGGCGCGATCGACAAGGAGTCGCAGTTCTACCTGACCTTCCGCTGGACATTTCAGGACAACACCGTCGAGTTCGACGCCGCCAACAAGATCGCGCGCGCCGAGGGCGTGAATCTGGAGCAGCTCTGGGGCGAGGACGGCTTCGTGAAGAAGTCCGGCGCCAAGGTCTCCGTGCTCGGGCCGAAGGAACGCAGGCATCTCGAACACCCCGCGCACATGGTCGATGCGATGCACCTCGCCTGCCGGCTGTGGGAGAAGGGGAGCAAGCCCGAGCTGGCGAGCATGCTGGCGCAGAGCGCCTACGGCGCGAGCGGCGCGTTCTGGCAGTTCTGTCAGGCCGTCGCCGAGTGCCTGGTCAGCGGCAGCAAGGAGAAGCAGCTGCTCGAGGGGCTGCTGCTCGGCAAGGAGCAGCACCAGCGCGGCAGCGCTGCCGCCACCCCGCGCCAGGACGCGCAGGGTTCGCTGGCGCTGGAGTGACGAAATGAGTGTTGCAAACGAGAAAGAAAAAGAGGCGATTGTCCGTCTGCTCCGCGAGGGACAGCTCGATTCAAACCAGATCGCCGAACGAGTCGGCGTTTCCCCGCAGGTCGTTTGGGGAATCAAGTCTCACTGGACGCTGGGCAAATATTCAGACGCCGAGGATTCCGAGCAGGTGAAAACATTCGGCATGGATATTTCCGAAATCGTACGAATCATCCGCTCACTGGCTGACGGAATCGACCCTTTCACCGGAAAGGTGTTTCCGGAGGACAGCCCGTACCAGCATCCCCGGATCATCCGCTCGCTCTATGCGTCGGTCGAAGTTCTGAAGCAGAGGGAAGAAGAGCAGCGGCGGGAGCCCCAACCGAAGAATGCAGGACAGCCGTGGAGCGAGGCAGAAGACCAGGCCCTCATCGAACGTTTCGACGCGGGGGCGTCGATCAGTACTCTGAGCGAGCGGCATGGTCGCACCGAAGGGGCAATGCGTTCGCGGTTGGAGAAGTTGGGGAAATTGCGGCCGGGCCTCTTGCCGGCCGATTCCTCGACGAGCAGGTGATCCAGAAACCCCGTGTGCCGTGATCGATGACAAACTGGCTTGATATGGGTCCCCTAACCGTCGACGTCGGAAACCCGCCGCCTGCCCGGGACGCGCAGGCCTCTGACCCTAGAGTGAGGCCGTGAAAGCTATCGAGCTGCCGCCGATCACCGAGGTGGCGATCTGCGAGGTCCGCGACCGGATCGTCGAGGCGGTGCAGCCGGAAGCCATCTGGCTCTTCGGCTCCGCCGCGACCGGCGAGACTCGAGACGGCAGCGATCTGGATCTGCTGGTAGTCATGGAGCTCCCCGACGGCGTCTCGGCATACCGGCAAGCCGCCGATCTTCACGCACTGTTCGAGGGTCTGATGGTTCCGATGGACATCATCGTACGCACCCCAGAGCAGTTCCTGGCCGAGCTGCGGCTGCCGGGCTTCATCGTACGAACCGCGAAGCGCGAGGGAGTGCTGCTGTACGCGAATGGCTCGATCACCGAGGTGCCCATGCCGGACCCTGATCCCCAAGAGGCCGCCCGCGCCTGGATGGAAAAAGCGGACGAAGATCTGCGCAGCGCTCGCGCTCTGCTGGGTGTGACGCCGCCCGTGAGCGACGCGGTCGCGTTTCACAGCCAGCAAGCCGCCGAAAAGTATCTCAAGGCGATCCTGGCCTTTCATGGTGAAGACCCGCCGCGCACTCACGACTTGGAGCAGGTGCTGAATCGGGTCGTGGTGCGCGCCGCGGGGCTGGGGTCGCTGCGGCAGTCCGCGCTCTTTCTCACGCCGTTCGCGGTCGTCACCCGCTATCCGGGGGCCGGAACCACTCTCGCCCAAGCCACTGAGGCGGCGCGTCACGCCGAACGGATAGGAGCCGCGGTTCGCGCGCACTTCGCCGATCCAAAGGGAGGGGCGTAGCATGGCAAACTGGTTCGACATCGCCCGCCCGCATCGTGACATTCGCGATGGCGACTTCGATGAAGCCGTCTTCGCCGCCGACCTCGGCGACGTCGCCGCCGGCCGCGCCGCAGAGGATTACAACGACCCGTACGTCTTCTTCAAGAAGACCTATCTGACGCGTGGACTCGAGGGCCTGCTGCGGGACGTGCACGAGAAGCTGACCAGCGGCAAGGGGCCGTCGGTGGTCGAGCTGCAGACGCCGTTCGGCGGCGGAAAAACCCATGCGTTGGTCACCGTTTACCACTACCTGGAGAGCGGCGACCGCATAGGCGATCTGCTCCCGGACGGGCTCGGGGTCCTGCACCCCAACACCGCCGTCGTCGTCGGCACTCAGCTCAACCCGGCCGAGGGTACGGAGTCCGACGGTGTACATCGCCGCACGCTCTGGGGCGAGACCGCGTTCCAGCTCGGCGGCCGGGAAGCCTACGGCCGGATCGCACGGAACGACGAGGCGCGCGTCGCACCGGGCAAGGCCGACCTGCGGGCTATGCTCGAACCGCTCCAGCCGTTCGTCCTCTTCTTCGACGAGATCCTCGAGTATGTCGTCAAGGCCGGCGGCGTCGCCGTCGAGGCATCGACGCTCGCGGCACAGACTCTCGCGTTCTTCCAGGAGCTGACCGAAGCCGTCGCAAGTCTTCCGAAATCGCTCATGCTGGTGACGCTCCCCTCCAGTGAGCTGGAAGACTACGGCGACGCCCACCAGAATCATCTCGCCAAGCTGGAAAAGATCTTCGGTCGGCTGCAGAGCATCGCCACGCCGGTGCAGGGGGAGGAGGTCTACTCCATCATCCGCCGCCGCCTCTTCGAGCCCGTCGAGGACGAAGCCGCGGTGAAGAAGATCGCCGATCGCTACGTCCGCAAGTATCAGGAGCACGCCGAAGACGTGCCCCGCGCGGCCCGCGAGGCCGACTACCGCCGGAAGCTGGAGGCCGCGTACCCGTTCCACCCGGACCTGATCGATGTGCTCTACGAGAAGTGGAGCACGTTTTCCTCGTTCCAGCGGACGCGCGGCGTACTCCGTCTGCTCGCCAACGTGGTCGAGGAGCTGTACGAGAGCGAGACCCCCCTCGACATGATTCTGCCTGGCGACCTGAACCTGGAGCGGGCCTCGATACGGCGGGAGTTCCTGAAGCACATCGGTCCCGAGTACGAAGGGGTGATCGGCTCCGATATCGCCGGCGCCTCCGCCAAGTCCCAGTCGCTGGACCGCGCCAACCGGAGCTGGAAGCACCTCGCCGAACGGACGGCCACCGGCACCTTTTTGCACTCGTTCGCCGCCGACGACGCGCAGAAGGGCACCACTCTCCAGCACATCAAGCTGGCCGTCCTGAGACCCGACACGGTTCCGCCGCTGGTCACGGAGGTCCTCCAGAAGCAGCTGACCGAGCTGTACTACCTGAACACCCGCGGCGATCAGTACTACTTCTCCGACGTCCCCAACCTGAACCGGATGGTCGCGGCCAAGAAGGGGTTGCTGGAGTCTCAGCCGGACGTGGTGCGCGAGGAGTTGGAGCGGCGGATCAAACGGGAGCTGGGCACGAAGCTGCGGGCGTATCTCTGGCCGCGCGGATCGGAAGCCATTGCGGACAGCAGAGATCTCAAGCTCGCCGTTCTGGATCCGGACAGCGCGCCGGCGCTGGAGGAGCTAAGGGGGTGGTTGGAGCGCAAGGGCGATGGCTTCCGGATCTACAAGAACACGCTCTTCTTCGCACTGCCGGACGCCGCGCGGTACGGCCGCTTCCAGGACGAAATCCGGGAATACCTCGCCCTCCGCGATATCCAGGAAGAGATCGGGAGCGACGAGCGCCCCGGCATGCGGGAAAAGCAGGCCGAAGTGCGCCGCCGGCTCCGCGATCTCGAAGACGGCTTTCCGCAGCGGGTCAAGGAGCTGTACCGCACACTGGCGGTGCCGATGGCAGGCGGCGCTCTGGAGAGGATCGACCTCGGACAGCCGACCGTGGGCCGTGAAAACCTCGATTCCTGGCACTGGAGGGAGCTGGCCGAGGATCCCCGGCAGAAGATCCTGACCCGCCCCCCGAGCGCCCGAATGCTGGCC
>JBBSMO010000273.1:0-4355 GCA_038233155.1 Longimicrobiales bacterium | reverse complement strand
TAGCGGCGGCGGCTACGACGTTGATGCGCCGGACGACTACTTCATCGGGTACGTTGCGCCGGAGGCGTTTGACGCGCTCGTTTACGTTGACACGACGACGCCCACACGGCTCGTGGAACCGGCGGACTACGGAGCGTTCCCGGTTCTCACCGCACCCATCAACCTCGACTTCGAGCACGGCTTGATCGGCGAGGCCCCCGCCGGGTGGTTCGCGTGGTCGAAGCTGCGCCGGTTTGGGTTCGAGATCGCCACGAAGCTGGGAATCACCCGCCACACTGCCCGGCGCCATACCGAGCGGGTGCTGAGCAAGCTGGGTGTGCAGTCGCGAGCAGCGGTGGCGTCTCGCCTGATCTCGAAACGGGGTTGAGTGCGCACCTGCGGCTGCGAAGGATGCGTGGCCGCAGGTGCGAACGGGATCAACGCCCGGGCGGCACCGTGAACGTCTTCAGCATTCCCTTGGCGGCCGGGTCCGGCACCTCCGAGATCCACGCATAGCGTCCGGGATCGAGCCGGGCGCTGAAATACCCGGTGGTGCTAACCGGCATCTCTTGGATGCCACCGAGGAATACGGCCGGCGCAGGCGGTGAGGTGAGCCCGGTGGGGGTAAGTGCGTTTATCCAACCGCCGATAGCCGCGAGGTCGGTATCGTCCTCCAGTTTCACAAGGTGCACGTCGTTTTGTCCCAAATTCTCATATGCCTGCTGCTCCTCGAAGTGTACGGCGATGGTGTGGTCGCCCGCGGGGACATCCGCAGGGGCTTGCATCCCGTCGTTGCGCAGGGTGAGGTTGAGCGTCGGGGTCGGCGCGGCGGCCGCGGACCGGCGCTCAGTGACCTTGAGTTCGGCCACCATCCCCAAAGTCGCGTGGAACTTGGTGCCGTCCGGTGTCTTCATGTAGCATTCCAGAATGTAGTTTCCCGGGCTCAGTTCAGTCGTGACTCGGGAGGTGCGGCCCGGCGCCGTCAGGCCGGGGCCGCCCATCACCTGCACGTTTTCGTACCAGCCCGGCAGCTCGAACCCGGCATCGGGATAGCTCGGTGCGGTCTCGTTGATGCCGTCCAAAAAGTTCTGCGCCACTTTGGTGAGCTCCTCGCGATACTCGGCGACGCCGATTCCTTCGGGGACTCGGGTGAGAAGCGCGAAGTGGTCGGCGGGTGAGACGTTGACGAACTCGAAGGTTGTCCACCCCGCGGGGATCTCCGCCGGTGCCTCGAAGAAGTAATCCCTGGCGGTCACCTGAACGATCTGCGGACCCGCAGCGATTGCAGACGCTGACGTCGCGTCGTCAACAATCGCGTTGTCGTCGTTAGCCGGGCTGCAGGCCGTGAACAGCGTTACTGGCAGCGCGATGCAGCAGAGAAGTTCAATGTAGCGGTTCATGATCCCGGTTTGGTAAATGTTGATGTTCAGGAGCCCCATGCTGAACGTGCGCCGGACAAGGGGCGTCCGGCGCCACAATCAGCGTGTCATCTCTCTGGTTCGTTCGGCCTGCTCCGGCCGCAATCAGACGACCTGGCGCACCGTTGGCAACTCCGGAACGATGCCCGGGATGCCGATATTATTCTCGACCACCCAGAGATTGCCCCATTTGTCGAAGGTGATGGCGCCGGGCAGCATCAGCCCGCCCTCGACGACCGTACAGGTGCCCGCCCGCACGTCGCACCGGCTGATCGTCCCGCCCGCGATTGCGCCCACGAACGGCGCCAGCCAGCTGTTCTCATCATACTCGAGCACGTACAGCATGCCGTCCGGCCCGAATGCAAGATCGATCACAGAGGTCAATCCGGAGATCACTTGCTGGCAGGCAACGGAGGGGCATACGACGTTGTTCGCTCCGGGCTCGATCCGCCAAACCCGCGACAGGCCGACCGGCAGCCCGCCGGCGATCGCCCCCGTCAGTTCACCCACGTAAATGGCCCCGTCCGGGCCTATGTCGACCGAGGTCGGCACGGGTTGAACATAGCAGTCGGTGCCGTCGGGGAGTGTGAACAGCACTCGGTAGTCGCCGCTAGCGTCCACGGGCGGAGTGAAAACGGCTACCCAATCTACATCGCCGTTGGTTTTGGCGGAAAGCAGAGTGTTGCCCGCGGCATCTGCCACCAGCGCCTCACTCCCGGAGCGGACGGTCAGGTGAAAGGGGTTGGACTGCGGTCCCGCGCTGAATCCCTGCGCCGGGTCGAGCTCGCAGCGTATATCCTTCCACTGCGGGCCTTCCAGTGCATCGGGATCATTGTTGGTTTCGAAGGATTCGATGTCGCCGATCAGCCGCGCGCTGCCTTGCGAGACGCGCCAAACACCGGCTCCTTTGGCCAGGTCGAGTCCTCCGCTGGATGCGAAAAAGCTCCGCCGGCCGACTGTTCCTAGACCATTGATTGTCGCGCCTTCGACGGTCGGGATCGTAGTGACGTCCGTTATCTTTCCTCTTCTGCTGATCTCTTGGATGCTGGTGTTCTGGGTAACGAGGATGCTCCCGTCGGGTGCGGCGGCGATGTCGAATACAGGCGCCGAGAACTGGAACGAGCCCTGGAGCCTCGCAGTGGCGCGTGAATGCGACGACGGATCAACCAAGACTGCTTCCGTGGGCAACTCAGAGCCTGGGCGTTCATCGCCACAGCCGGCCAGCAGAACGAGGGGTGCTACGGCAACGGCGAAGAAAGTATGCAGACGTTTCATGGTGACCTCAATGGAGAATAGAAGTGTGAGCGGCACAGAATCTTGAGTTTCCCTGTCAGGTGGGAGGGCTCCTGCTGTGCCGGTCACCGTCGCGGATCCTGACGATCCGGCGAAGCGAGCCGTGCATCGGGTGCATCGTGTTCCTCGGGTTAGGGTCCCTGCCGCCGCGAAATTCAATTCTGTCGCGACGACGCACACGGATCTAAGTTAGGAGCGGGGTGTCAACGGCCCCTCACCCGACCGTCAATTCTCCGTCAATTCCGAGCTGATGCCGTATCTGAAGCTGTTGGGAGGGGCAACCGTCACGCACGGAGCGGCCGGTACGAGCGGCGTTTCGTCGCGCCGGCATCCGCTCGCATTGCTGGCATTGCTCGCTACCGCGCCCTCTCGGACGCTGAGCCGTGGCAAGCTGGTGGGTTACCTCTGGCCGGAAGCGCGGGAGAAGACCGCGCGGAATCGCCTCACCTCCTGTGTATACCAGGTCCGGAGTGAATTCGGGGATCACACATTACTTACCACCGGGGACGATCTATGCCTCAACGGCGAGTCGCTACGCTGTGATGTCTGCCAGTTCGAGCAAGCGATCAGCGCAAGGGATTTTACGCGGGCAGCCGGGTTGTACGGCGGTCCATTCATGGACGGCTTTTGGCTTCGCGGCTCGGCCGAATTCGAGCGGTGGATAGACAGGGAACGGGATCGCCTCCACCGTCAGTATCTGGATGCGCTCGAGGCGCTGGCCCGGGAAGCCGGGGGAGGAGGTGACATTGTGGCGGCCGCGGCGTGGTGGCGGGAGCGGTGGAATGAAGATCCGTTCGATTCCCGCGTCGCATGCCGTCTGATGGAGGCATTGGCTGCGGCCGGAAACCGGTCGGAGGCGTTGCGCGTCGCGAGCACGCATAGCCGAATGCTGGATGAGGAGATCGGGGTCGAGCCGGACGCCGAGCTCCGGACTCTGGTGAAGGAGCTGCAGGCGCCGCCCTGTTCCCCGCCAGCGCTGGCAACGGCGGCGGGCTCAGGAAACCAAGGAATGAGCGAGGCCGGTGACGGGCTTCCGGTTCGCTCCATTGCCGTTCTCCCTTTCGACAACCTCAGCGGTACAGCGGACGGGGAGCTCTTCGCGGCAGGGCTGCACGATGACCTGCTCACGGAACTATCCCGGATCTCCGCATTGAAGGTCATCGCTCGGACCTCAGTGCTGCGCTACCGGGACACCAGAGAGACGATTCCGGAAATTGCGCGCAATCTCGGCGTCGGCACTGTCATGGAAGGCAGCGTGCAGACCGCGGGCGGGCGATTGCGGCTGAATCTGCAGCTCATCGACGGCCGGAGCGGTGTCCACCAGTGGGCGGAGCGCTATGACCGGCAGCTGAGCATGGAAAGCATCTTCGACATCCAAAGCGAACTGGCGGAAAAGGTTGCCGGGGTGCTGCGGGGTGAGCTGACGCCGATGGAAAAAGAACGAGCCGCGCGGGAGCCCACGCAGCACCTCGAGGCGTACCGCCTTTACGCGGAGGGCCGGCGTTGGCTGGACCAACGCACGGAGAGAGGGATGCGCCGCGCTCTCGAATATTTTGACCGGGCGACCCAAATCGATCCTCACTACGCGCTCGCTTGGGTCGGCCTCGCCGATACGCTCTCTCTGCTCCATGACTACGGCTACGAGGATGAGGACGCGGTATTCTC
>JBBSMO010000272.1:0-4369 GCA_038233155.1 Longimicrobiales bacterium | reverse complement strand
TCGACGGCGCGGCAGTGGAGAACGTCTGCGTCATTGTCACCCGCTACTTCGGCGGGACCAAGCTGGGCATAGGCGGGCTCGTCCGGGCCTACGGCGGTGTTGCAGCAGAGGCGCTCGCCGCCGCGACCCAAGCGGAGGCGATTCCCTCGGCGCGGCTGCGGATCTGCTACCCCTATGCAACCACTGGCGTGGTCATGCGCGCCATAGAGGCCGCCGGAGCGTCCGCTCTCGAGACCGGCTTCTCGGCCGGCGGCGCCGCCGGTGAGCTACAGCTCGCCTTGCCCTTGCCGCGGGTGGCGGAGCTTGAGGCCGCGATCCGGGAAAGCACCGGGGGCAGCGCTAGCATCGAAGTGCTTTCCTCCCTCCTGCTGTACCGGAACACCTGACGCGACAAACCCTGCGGCTGCTTGACGATGCCACGGGCGGCGGGTAGCTTGCAAGCCGGTATCGCTTATCTCCCAGCTTTTTCCATGGCATCCCCTTGATTGACGCGGCTGCTGCTGCGCGGGACCGGCTTACGAGCCGGATGGATCCGCTGCTCGACGAGTTTTTCGGTCATGCGCGGGTCGCGTACGCGGGTACCCCTGCCTGGCGGCCGCCGACCGATGTCTGGGAAACCGATGATGTGATCCATGTCGTCATGGCAATCTCGGGAATGAGCGCCGGCGAGATAGAAATCGAACTCGAGGCAGATATCTTGGTCATCAGCGGGGTGCGGCGCGACCTCACCACCGGCACGCGGCACTACCACGCGATGGAGATTCAGGTAGGGCCATTCGAGCGGGTGATCCGTCTGAACCGCAGTGTGGCCGCGGAACGCATCGAGGCGAGGTACGAAGCGGGATGCCTGCGGGTCGTGCTGCCGAAGGCGCCGTCACCGCCTGCCGGCGCGCGCCGCGTACCGGTGCGCTGACCCGATGGAAGGTTCCATCGTCCTCGCCGCTGACGCCGCTCCTGATGTTCCGGAGCGGCTGCCACTCCTCCCGCTGGATTCGCTCGTCGTCTTCCCGAACGTTGTCGTCCCGCTCGCCATCGTCACCCCGCGCCACGTCTCACTGATCGACGAGGTCCTCCAGTCCAACAAGACCGTTGCGCTCGCGACTCTCGAACCGGACCGCGAGGACACGGAAGATGCGGCGGACGATCCTCCCTTTTACGATGTCGGCACGCTGGCGCAAATCGTCCGCATGATGAAGCTTCCGGACGGCTCTGCGCGCATCCTGGTGCAGGGGATGCTCCGGCTGCGGCTCGAAGATTTCCAGAAGCGCGACGAGTGGTGGTTCGCGCGTACCCGCGAGCTCGAGACCAGCAACCCCGAGGGGAAGGAAACGGAGGCTCTGCGGCGGGCGGCCGCTACGCTGTTCCAGCAGGCAGTCGAATTGTCTCCTTTGCTCACGGACGACCTGCTGCCGGTGATCGGCGCCCTGCCGGATGCTTCGAAGCTGGCAGACTTCATCGCCAGCAACGCGGGCTTCGATACCGCGACCAAGCAGGCACTACTCGCCGAGGGCGACGTTCGCGCGCGGCTCGAGCAGGTTGCAGAACTGCTGGGCGAGGAGATCGAGATCCTTCGCTACCGCTCGGAGATCCAGGATCGGGTCAAGAACCGGGTGGACAAAACGCAACGCGAGTTCTGGTTGCGCCAGCAGATGCAGGAGATCCAGCAGGAGCTCGGGGAAGGGGAGAGCGGAGAGGCCGAGCAGCTCCGGGCGGAGATCGAGGCGGCGGAGCTGTCGGAAGCGGCGCGCTCGCAGGCCGAAAAGGAGCTGGCGCGCCTCGAACGGATGAGCCCGCAATCTGCCGAGTACCATGTGGTCCGCACCTATCTGGACTGGCTCATGGATCTGCCGTGGGCGGAGGCAGCGGCGGAACCGGTCGAGCTCGCCACCGCCCGCCGGGTACTGAACCGTGACCACTACGACCTCGAAAAGATCAAGGAGCGGGTCGTCGAGTACCTTGCCGTCCGTAAGCTGAACCCGCGGATGCAGGGTCCGATCCTCTGCTTCGTCGGGCCGCCGGGGGTTGGCAAAACTTCCCTCGGCCGTTCGATTGCCGAAGCACTGGGAAGAAAGTTCGTGCGGATTTCGCTGGGGGGCGTGCGCGACGAGGCGGAGATCCGCGGCCACCGCCGCACCTACGTCGGTGCGCTGCCGGGGCGCATCATCCAGGCATTGAAAACCGCCGGTGTTTCCAACCCCGTCTTCATGTTGGACGAGATCGACAAGGTGGGGCAGGGGGTGCGCGGCGATCCGACGGCCGCGCTGCTCGAAGTTCTGGACCCTGCGCAGAACGACACCTTCGCGGACCACTACCTCGAGGTTCCCTTCGATCTCTCGAAGGTCATCTTCATCGCGACAGCGAACAGTCTGTCTACGGTTCCGCGCCCTTTGCTGGACCGGATGGAGGTGCTGCACCTGAGCGCCTATACCGCCAACGAAAAGTTCCACATCGCCCGGCGCTATCTGATTCCCAGGCAGACCGAAGAACACGGGCTGCAGAGCGGGCAGGTCTCGATCTCCGCGGGGGCGCTGCGCCGCGTGATCAGTGAATACACCCGCGAGGCGGGGGTACGCGAGCTCGAGCGCACCGTCGCGCGCCTGATGCGTAAAGCGGCGGTCCAGCTCATCGAGGGCGACAGTGAACGCGTGCGCATCACGCAGCGCAACCTCGAGCGGTTTCTCGGGCCGCCGCGCTTCCGTTCCGAGATCGCCGGGCGCCGCGATGAAACCGGCGTTGCTACCGGCCTCGCCTGGACGCCTGTGGGCGGCGAAATCCTCTTCATCGAGGCGGTGCGCATGCCGGGCAAAGGCGGAATCCGTCTTACCGGGCAGCTCGGTGAGGTAATGAAGGAGTCTGCGCAAGCCGCATATTCGTTTTTGAGATCGAATGCGACCGAGCTGGAGATCACCGAAGAAAGCTTCAGCTCGAGCGATGTTCACCTGCACGTGCCAGCGGGGGCCACGCCCAAAGACGGCCCTTCCGCCGGGGTCGCGATGGCAGTTGCGCTCGCTTCGTTGCTTTCCGGGAGGCCGGTTCGCCGGGACGTAGCGATGACCGGGGAAATCACGCTGCGCGGTCATGTTCTCCCTGTCGGCGGCATTCGCGAGAAGGTAATTGCGGCGAACCGCGCCGGGATCCGCAAGGTGCTCTTGCCAGAGCAGAACCGGGCGGACGTAGCGGAGATTCCTGAGGAGGTGCGCGAAGCGCTCGAGATCAAGCTCATCGAGCATGTAGACGAAGCGCTAGATGCGGCGCTGCTCGAGCGGGCGGCAGGCGAAGCAGCGGCGCCGATAGAGCATCGGGAGTTCGACCAGCTCGCCGCCGCCGGGGCGGAAGAAGCCGCATGAGCCAGAGCCTGCTCGCAGCTGCGGTCATGGACCAGCTCCGGCGCCGCTACCCCGCGTATCACGAGACCGCCTACATCTTCATCCTGTCCGGGTTGCGCTTCGCCATCGAGCGGATCGGCGAGCCGCGGCACGTGGGGGGGCGGGAGCTCGCGGAAGCGTGCCGCGACCTCGCGCTCGACCGCTGGGGTCCGCTCGCGCGGGCCGTGCTCGAGTTTTGGGGGATTTGCGAAACCCGCGACCTAGGGGAGATCGTCTTCGCACTCGTAGATTGCGGCGTGCTCATCAAGCGGGACGAGGACCATCTCGACGACTTCGACGGCATCTTCGATTTCGAGCAGACATTCGAGCACGAATACCCGTGGAAGATTCCTGCCGCGCTGGTCGCCTGATGGCATCCGCGCTCACCGGTGCGGCACTTGTCCCGGTCGTCACTCCGGCCCGCGCTTCCGGCGGAAAGCCGCCCGCCCCGGTGCTCTGCGCCGCATATCGGTTCGGCCCGGTATATTGGCGGTGCAGGCGCTGCCGGGCGGGCCGGGTCCCCGCGTGATCACCCAGGGGGTGCGCGGGCGGTTTTGGAGTTCTGAAGATGTGGCTCTGCTGACCGCTGAGGAAATGCGCGAGTGGGACCGCCGTGCGACCGGGGAGGCGGGGGTTCCCGAATGCGTATTGATGGAGGCAGCGGGCCGTACGCTCGCCATGCTGGTGCAGCGGCTCTATCCGCAGGGGCGCATCGTCGCGGCGGTCGGCCCCGGCAACAACGGGGGTGATGCGCTGATCGCGCTCCGCTCCCTCGCCGCATGGGGGCGCGAGGTAGCGGCGGTGCCGGTGCGCGCCGGCTCAGTGCGCCGCGAGCTGCTGCACGGCTGGGAGCTGACGCTCTTCGATGCGGGCGACGCCGCTGAAGCGTTCGCCGGAGCCGGCGTTCTGCTGGACGGGCTGCTCGGCACCGGAGCGACCGGCGAGCCGCGCGCGCCCTTCGCGAAGATGATCCAGGCGATCAACGCCAGCGGCGCGGCCGTTGT
>JBBSMO010000271.1:0-4369 GCA_038233155.1 Longimicrobiales bacterium | reverse complement strand
GTTCAGCATCAACGAGCGTCCACCGCCGCTGCCCGTGAGGGTGCCGACGACGGAGCAACGGCCGGGCGCCGGCTCGTGCTGCGCCCCCTGCAGGCCAAGCTGGCGCAGCACAGCGGCCGTGTAGTCACCGATCTCCCGCTCGCCTGGCGCGCCTTCGACGAGCGCGGGGTTCACGGAGTTGATTCGGACCAGCCGCTGCAGAGTGCGCTGGAGGAAGTCGATATCGATCAGCAGTTTGGACATGGCGCAAGGAGTTGGAAATTTTCAGGGTGCCGATCTGGCGGTGTGCGCCTCTCCCTCACCACGTGGTGACGGGCGGTGGCCACGCCCCGAGGCCAATCCCCCTTCGCTGCCGATCACCAGCGCCCGACTGGCCGGGTTCAGCTGCAGGGCCGCGCGCAGAGATGGATGCCGGCTCGCAATCAGGAGACCGGCGAACCCGGCGGCGCCGGACGGGGCTACCGGGGTTGCCGGATCACCACGCGCACCGCGCGCCAGCAGCTCGACGGCGGCCGATGATTCCGCATCGGAGATGGTCAGGAAATGGTCGGCGCCGCGTTCGAGCACCTCCCACGCCAGCAGCGATGCTTCGCCGCACGCCAGGCAGCTCATGGTGGTATCGAGCGGACCATCCACCCGAACCGGCCTGCCAGCCATGGCGGTGCGTTGCAAGCAGGGCGCTGCTTCGGGCTCCACCACCACGCAGCGGGGACGGCCGTTCCCGCCCCAGCGCTCCCAGAGGTGCGCGCACACCGCGGCGGCGAGGCCGCCGACGCCGCACTGCAGAAAAACGTGCGTCGGGGGGTTCGCGTCCGGCCACGCCTGCACGATCTCCTCCGCCAGCAGGGTGTAGCCCTGCATGACGATGAGCGGAACCTCGGTGTAGCCGGGGTACGAGGTGTCCGAGACCACCCACCACCCGTGCATGGCCGCATCGGCGGCCGCGCGCCGCACGGCATCGTCGTAGCTGCCGTGGACCCGCACGATCTCCGCGCCGTGCGACGCGATCGCCTGGATCCGTGGCTCCGCGGTTGCCGCCGGCACGTAGACGCAGCACCGGCACCCGAACATCTGCGCGCCCCACGCTACGGATCGGCCATGATTGCCAGCGGTGGCGGTGCAGACGGTGACCTCGGCAATGCGGTCGCGGTAGCCGCCGCGCAGCAGCCGTTCTCGATCCACTTTGCTGTCCGGTGCACGGAGATGGCGCTCGAGGAGGCGGAAAACCGCGTATGCGCCGCCCAGCGCCTTGAAGCTGCCCAGCCCGAAGCGGCCGCCTTCGTCCTTGTACCGGATAGACGCCAGGCCGAGCTCCGCCGCCGTACCCGGCAGGTCCCGCAGCGGCGTGGGCGCATACCCTGGCCAGCGGGTGATGACGTCCGCGGCGCGGTCGGCCTCCACCGTGCTCAGGAGGCAGCTCAGCGCAGGCGGATACGGCTCGCCTCGGGCAGCGGCGGGATTGTGGAAGATGCGAACCGCGCGCGTGCCGGGAGCAGAGGCCGGACATCCGCGGCTGTTAGACATGTGAAACACGACGCTGGACGGAAGTGCGCGATGCGCGTCGGCGCTCCCGATCGGCACTCGGGGACAGCTGTCTCATGTGAAGAGTCCGACCTGGCCGCCGGTGTGCCAGAAGAGCACCGTCTGATCATGTCGCAAGGTTCCGGCGCGCGTGTACCCGATCAGTGCGGCCAGCGCCTTCGCGGTATAGGAGTGGTCCACGAACAGGGCCTCGGTGCGCGCCGCGAGCTGCTGGGCCTCCAGCGATTCATCCGACGGTATGCCGTAGCCATCCCCGATGAAACCGTCGTCCACCTCGATGTGGCACCGATCCGCGAGGCTTTTGCCGTCGAGCTCGAGCAGGGCGCCCATTCCGGTCACGGTCGCACGGACGGTCGCCTCAATCTCCGCGGCCGGCTCGTCTGCGCTGATGCCGATCACCCGCGTGTCGATGCCGTGCAGCGCGCACCCCGCCACCAGGCCGGCCTGCGTGCCGCCGGAAGACGAGGCGTGGATGATCACATCTGGCGCCGGGATCTGCCCGAGCAATTCGCCGATGGCACGCACGAAGCCCAGCGCACCCAATGGCGTCGACGCCCCCAAGGGAATGGCGTAGGGGGCGCGGCCGTCATCGGCGAGGCGCGCCACGGAATCGTGCATCGCGGCGGCCCGATCGTCGCGCGTCGCAACGTACTCGATTTCCGCGCCCAGAAGCTGGTCCAGCCGGGCGTTCGCCATGGCCGGCTCGGCTCGGGAGCCGTTGAGGATGAGATGGCAGCCGAGCCCGAGCTTCGCCGCCACGGCCGCGGTGGCGCGCGCGTGGTTGGACTGCACGCTGCCGACGGTCACGAGCGTGTCCGCACCCGCGGCAACGGCCGCCGCCGCCACCAGGTCGAGCTTGCGAACCTTGTTGCCGCCGAAGCCGAACGGAATGGAGTCGTCGCGCTTCACCAGCAGATGCGGCCCACCGCCGAGCGCCCCCCGCAGTCGCTGCATCTCCTCGACCGGTGACGGTTGCCGGATCAGACCCAGTGAGGGCACATCTCCCAGGCGATTCAGCGCAGCAGCGAACTCAGCCGAGGCAGCGGCGTGCATCGGCCGACCTGTCACGGGGTCAGCCCCGGTTCGTACGTCAGAATGAACTCGAGGAACTTCGAAATCTCGATCATGTCGCGGCCGACGAAGCGCACGGAATGGGCGTCGGTGCGCTCGACGTTGGGGAGGTAGCTCAGCAGTTCCGCGGGCCGGTAGTTCTTGAAGGTGATGTCCAGCCGCGCGGGCGTTTGCACCCGGTACGGCGGGATGTCCCCGCGGCGCGCGAGGCCGGTGGCGACCTTCTCCCGGATCAATGCGACCGCGGCCGCCGGCGTCATCGTCATCGCCGAATGGAAGCTGATCGCGCGCTTCACCACCGCACCCTCGAGATCGCCGATCAGGGCGCGCGCCTCTGCAACCGCGGCGTCATCACCCGAGATCATCACGACCGGCACCCCGAAATGCCCAGCGATCGCCGCATTGACACCCGCCTCGGGCATGGGCGTGCCGTTCAACACCACAGCTGCCAGGTTGGCGCTTGACATGGTGTGAGCGCGCACACCCTCGGGGTTGGTGGTCGACGAGTGGTAGCCGAGAAAGATCGCGGCGTCGAAGGTCGAGTCGATCCCCTGCATCATCATCAGCGGGCGGGGAAAGGAACGCACCACCATGACGTCGCTCGGCAGCTGCTCGATCAGCAGGTTCTGCCCGTTGCCATGCGAATCGGCGACCAGGATCTCGGTGGCACCGGCGCTGCGCGCGCCCTCGATTGCGGCGAGCACTTCCGCCGTCATGAACTCGCGGAAGCGCTGGTATTCGAAGCCGGAAGGGCCGAGCTGTTCGGCGCTCACGGCGCCCGCCACCCCCTCCAGGTCGGCGGAGATGAACACCTTGAGCGTTTGCTGCCCGTGCGACGCGGAAACGCAGCCGAGCGCGAGCAGCGCGGAAAGCAGAACTGTGCGTGAGAGTCGGTGCATGAGTCCGGGAACCAGGAGCTGCGGGTGGATGATCGGATGCGGAGAGCGGGCGTCACCGCCGAGGGCGCGGCCCGGTTCTGCGGGCTCGGTCATACCCGCAAACGGTACTTGCTCGGCTGGCGTGCAGGAAAGATGGCCTTCTGCCTACGTCCCGGCAATCATCCCCTGAACCCGGCAGATGAACGCATTGAGCCCGATCTGCCCCGCCGCATTCCGCGCCTCTCTGGCGAGCTGCGGGTAGCCGCACAGCGTTTCGCCGATCTGTTCGGCGGGCTCGGAGCGTCGCCTGCCTCGGCGTGCGCCGCGCCTGCTGCGGGAGGAGCGCGTCGGCGCTTTGCCGGGGGCGCCTCAGCACGGCAAGGTTTGGTGACCCGCTCGTGCGGACGTACATGACCCGGTCGCGCTGCCGGGGCGGGATCCCGTCGCTGACCCGGCCGCACCCCTCACGTCGAGGACAGCACCGTGAGGTGCCCGCCGATGTGCCCGAGCACGATGTGCTCCTCGGCTTCGACGATCTCTCCGTTGCCGCGCGGGAAGCGGTACTGCTCGCGCAGACGCGCCGGCGCCGCCGAAGACGTCCCCGGCGCGGACTCGCGGCTCGCCGCCGCGCGCGAGCGGAAGATCGAACTGGAAGCGATCCTCTCCGGCGAGAAACCGTACGACATCCTCGTGCGCTGGAAGAGCAAAGACCGCGGCAAGAACCCCGCCCGGCGATCCGTGGGGCGAGGAGCGCATCAACGACCGCCACCTCAGCCGCGCCGAAAAGCAGCAGGCACGGCGGGAAGCGGCGGGATCATGATCAACCCGAAGCACATCCATCCGCACTCCGATTTGGAGCGGAACGCACCCGCTCAGGT